>JACPST010000087.1:1616-6767 GCA_016193165.1 Deltaproteobacteria bacterium | reverse complement strand
TTCTACAGGCTCAAGTTTAAACGCACCTAATCTTTTTCTTTCTAAACTAAAATCGGCTAAAAGTGTGGTTATCATGAAGCCCAGCTGGGGATGGAAAAAACACTACGATTTACAAATCATCCCTAAACATGACACGCCTTCTTTTTTTCATCTAAAACGATCTAATGCCGTTATCACTCTGGGAGCTCCTACCTCAATCCGCAAGGAAGATTTAAAAGAAAAGGCCTCAAAACTTTCAACGCTCCTTAAGCTTCCTTGGATCAGCGATCCTCGGGTCAGCGACCCTCGGGGTAGTGACCCTTCTCAAAAATATATTAGCATTTTTATTGGCGGAAACTTCTCGCATCACCATTTAACCGTATCTGCTATCCATCAGCTGGTTCAAAAATTAAATAAAGTGACTCAAGAAAAAGACTTAAACCTCTTAATCACAACGTCTCGAAGAACTCCTAACGATGTTTCTCAATATCTCAAAAATACTTTTTCAAATCATCCCAGATGTCCTTTACTCACCATTGCTGCAGAAACCCTTTCTCAACCTGAAGACTTAATTTCTGGAATGATGGGACTTGCAGAGCTCATCCTCGTAACAGAAGATTCTATATCCATGATCTCTGAGGCAGCCAGTTCTGGGAAAAACACGATTGTAATTCAGACAGATCTTGATCAGAAGGAAAAGAAATCCAAACATAGACAATTTATTCAAGAACTTGCTCAAGAAAAATATATCGATCTTGCCCCCCTTCCAGTTTTAGATAAAATCATGGCTCAAAAACTAGAAAGCACGATCCCTTACAAGGTATTAAATAACACCATTCCTATTCAGGATACCCTCTTAAAACTCCTATGAGGATCATTCAAATTTTACCAGAACTTAAAGAAGGAGGCGTCGAACGAGGAACGCTGGATCTTTGTCTTTACCTTCAAAGACAAGGACATCATGTCATTGTTATTTCTAATGGGGGCACATGGGTCCAAAAGATTTTGGAAAATAAAATTCGTCATCTCTCATGGCCCGTTCATAAAAAAAATCCTTTTACTATCTTTCAGATGAGCCGAAGGTTACGTCACCTTATTCAAGATGAGAAAAGTGACATTATCCATGCTCGAAGTCGTGTTCCCGCATGGATCACCTATCTTGCGTGTAAAAGAACAAAAACAAAATGGGTCACAACCTGCCACGGCTATTATCGCGCCCATTTTGGCAGTCGCGTTATGTCTTGGGCAGATAAGATTATCGTAGCCACCCAAATTATTAAAACACATATGATTCAAGATTTTAGCGCTCCAGAAGAAAAAATTACGCTCATTCCAAGGGGCGTAGATTTAGACACATTTACATTTACCCCCCCCAGCCCCCAACCCATTCCAACCCTTGGAGTCATTGGACGGCTTACACCACTTAAAGGTCATAAATATTTTTTAGAGGCCTTGGCACTCCTTAAAAAACAAAATAATTCGTTTAAAGCCCAAATTATTGGAGAGGCTAAAGATCCTGCCTATTTAAAAGAACTTTTAGATTTTACTCAAAAACTAGGATTGTCCGAAGAAGTTACATTTCTCGGACATCAAGACAATATTCCTTCTTTCTTAAAACAAATGAATCTCCTCGTTCTTCCAACAACCTATCCAGAGGCTTTTGGTAGAGCTATTATCGAAGCTCAGGCGATTGGCGTTCCTGTTGTTGCGACTCGCGTGGGAGGCATCCAAGAAGTCATTGAGGATGGGCAAACGGGAATTTTATGCGCTCCTAAAAATCCTTCTGATTTAGCAGCGGCACTAACTAAAGTATTGGATAACTCCACTTTGGCTCAAACTTTAGTTCAAAAAGCACGAAAAAAAGTTGAAACTCACTATTCAAAAGAACAGATGGTCAAAAACACAGAACAACTCTATTTAGAAATGGTACACCCCCATATTCTTGTGACAAAATTAACGTCTCTTGGCGATGTGATCCTGATCTCCGCGAGCCTTAGGGCGCTTAAACAAAAATTTCCAAATAGCAAGTTAACACTCTTGACAGATCTTGCTTCTCGTGAAGTGGTTGAGACCTGCCCTTATATCGATGCGAGGATATATGTTTCAAAGAAAGATTTAAGATATAATTTGGGGAACATCGTCCAACAGATTAAAAATAAAAAGGTTGATATCTCTATTGATTTTCAAAATACATTTTGGACTCATCTTCTAATTTTTCTGGTAAAAATCCCTCAAAGATATGGATATGGACGAAAGTGGGGATGGCTTCTCTTAAATCATGTTGCTCCAAACTATCCTCTTTCCCCCGTAGATCACCAGAATTTTGGATCACGGATAAAGATCGCAAGTCCCTTTTACAAAAATCCCAAATGGCAAAATTAGATATCCGCCAACCCTTTTCCATCATCCATCTCGGAGCCAGTTGGACCACCAAGCAGTGGAAAGCATCTCATCTGGCTGAGTTTTGTACCCACCTCTCCAAAAAAGAACATTTAAATATCGTTTTAACAGGATTAGAAAAAGATTTAGAGTTTGAAAAAGAGATACGCAAACAAACTTCAATTCCTCTCTTTTCATTGGTAGGAAAAACCACTTTACGAGAATTGGGCGCCCTTATTGAAAAATGTCAGTCTTTTGTCTCCCCAGACTCTGCCCCTCTCCATATTGCCGCAGCTTTAGGCAAACCCACCTTAGCCCTTTTTGGACCGACAGACTCTCAAAGACATCGTCCACCTAATGATAAGATATTGATATTACAAGAAAAAGTAGATTGCGGCCCCTGCTATAAGTCAACTTGCTCCCACCATTCATGCATGGTAAGACTAACTCCAAACCGTGCCATTGAGGCTTACGAAAAACTACAAAGATACTAAAAATGAAAGTATTACATTTAACAACCCATCTCAATGTGGGCGGGATTACATCGTACTTGTATCAACTTTCTCAAGGATTAAAAAAAATAGGCGTTCAAACCTCCATTGCTTCAAGTGGGGGAGAATATAGCTCTGAATTTGAAAGTCACCAGATTCCTCTTCATATCATGCCTTTAAACACAAAAAGTGAGCTAAGCCCAAAACTTGGACTTTCTTTTTTAAAATTAAAAAATCTATACCCAAAAGAAAAATGGGATGTACTTCATGCTCACACACGTGTTTCTCAATGCCTAGCTCAGGCATTATCCTCTTATTGTAAAATTCCATACGTTACAACTTTTCATGGCTTCTACCATCATCATCTCGGAAGAAAACTATTCCCTTGTTTGGGTCAAAAAACCATTGCCAATTCTCATGCCGTCGCTTCACATTTAAAAGTTTCTTATCCCAATCATGAGGACCAAATCACAACGATTCTTCATGGTATTGATACAGATTTTTTCAATCCTTCTATGATCTCAGACCACCAAAAAGAAGAAGGACGGCGAAAATTTAGCCTTGCTCCTCTGCCCACCTTAGGAATTATTGGACGCTTATCCGTTGAAAAGGGGCATGTTTATCTTTTAGAAATTTTTAAAATTCTTCTTGAAAAATATCATCAAAAAGCCCAGCTCCTGATTGTAGGAGACGGGAAGCAGAAAGAATGGATTGAACAAAAAATTCTGGAACTCAAATTAAAAGAGTTTGTAAAGCTCATCCCTTCACAAAAAGATCCTCGTCCCCTTCTTTCACTCATTGATGTTTATGTAACATATCACGCGGGTCCTGAAGGATTTGGACTTTCCACTTTAGAAGCCATGGCCATGGGAAAACCTGTCGTTATTTCTTATGTTCAAGGAGGAATGGGAGATTTTATTGAAGACGGAAAAGAAGGATTTTTGATGAAAGGAGTATCTCTAGATGCTATGGCTCAAAAAATTAATAAACTTTTAAATTCAAAATCTCTACAGATCACGATGGGAATAAACGCGGTCCAAAAAATTAAAAATCATTTTTCTTATCAAAGAATGGCTGAACAAACTCAAAAAATATATGAACAGTGCTTCTAAAAACATTCTAGTTTTTAATTTAAATTGGCTCGGGGATATCCTTTTTTCTCTTCCAAGCTTAGAGGCCATTAAGTTGCACTATCCTAATTCCCATTTGGCCTGCGTTGTCCCTCCCGCCTATCGAAATTTATTGAAAAATCAAAGTTCTATTGATGAAGTCATTGCCATATCAGACAAAACTTTATTGGGTAAATATCGTTTACTACGACAGTTAAAGCAAAAAAAATGGGATCTTGGATTTCTTTTCCATCGTTCCAAAACACGAGCCCGTTTATTAAAATGGGCCAACGTTCAAGAAAGAATAGGCTATGACAGCAATCATAGATCTCATTTACTGACCCATTCTATTCCTTTTCCTTCTGTCCCCCAGCATAAAATGGATATGATGCGTTCCCTTCTTTTTGCTTATGGAATTCCTCATGTCAAAGAATATTATGAATATTGCCCAGCGCCTCATGCACGGTTTAATAAATTACCCGCTCCGTATGTTGTTTTTCACCCCGGCTCTAATTGGGGCCCTAAAAGATGGCCGATTGACCATTTCGCACAACTTGGAAATGAACTTTCTACTCGTTATGGGGCATCCCTTGTGATTACAGGAGCCCGAGAAGATCAAGCATTGGCCCAGCAAATGAAAGCATTGCTTCATCAAACTCCCACAGATCTTACGGGACAAACTACCTTAGAAGAATTGGCCGATATCTGCCGTCGTTCCTCGCTTGTTGTTGCTGGAGATACAGGCCCCATGCACTTGGCAACGGCTTCTGGAGCAAACGTCATTGCGCTTTATGGCCCCACTTCGCCTCTTTTAAATGGACCTCGCAGTAAGCATCATCAGTATTTTAAAGTCATCTGGGAAAATCCAGGCTGTAAAACTTATCCGTGTTATGACAAAAACTGTTCTCATGATACTTGTTTAGAAAATTTAACTCCCCAAAGAGTGCTTATAGAAATTGAAAACTGGCATGTTTTTGATATATGAAAAAAATACTTTTAATTCGAACTGATCGCATAGGAGATGTTGTGCTCACAACTCCTGTGATCAAAACAGTTCGAGATCATTTTCCCAAGAGTCACATTGCCTTCTTAACCGGCCCTCAAACCCAAGACATTGTTCATGGAAATCCTTTTTTAGATGAAGTCATTGTCTATGATAAATATAAGAGGCATCAAAGTATTCTAAAAACAAT
>JACPST010000087.1:0-1597 GCA_016193165.1 Deltaproteobacteria bacterium | reverse complement strand
GAATTAAAAAAGAAACAATTTGATATCGCACTACACTTTAATCCTTCTAAAAGAACTCATTGGATTACTTTTCTGGCTGGGATCCCTCAACGAATTGGATACAATAGAAAAAGTGGATGGCTGTTGACCCACGCGCTAGAAGATAAAAAATGGGAGGGATTAAAACCAGAAAGTTTTTATAATGAAGATCTTCTTTCGCTTCTTGCACTTGCCCCCTCCCAATCTCAAGCCCTGTATTTTCCGATTTCACAAGAAAGTGATAACAAAATAAATCGCCTTTTAGAGACATACCATATCGACTCAAAATTTGTGGCTATCAAGCCCCTCTAAGAAATGGCCTCTCCAAAATTTCGCAAAGCTGAGTCAACTTCTCTATCAAAAATTAAATCTTAAAATTATCCTCATTGGCCGCAAAAAAGAATGTGAAGCGGTACAAACGATGACTCAAATTCCCTTAATCATCCTGGCTGAATCTCTTCCTTTACAGGAGCTGGGAGCTCTTCTTAAAAAAGCTTTTTTACACATTTCTAATGATACGGGTCCCCAACACATTGCCGCGGCATTGGGTACTCCTATTGTAACCCTCTTTGGAAGAAATCTGCCGGGACTGAGTCCTCAAAGATGGGCTCCGTTAGGGCAAAACCATATCCACTTTCATAAAAACATTGGGTGTGATCCTTGCCTGGCCCATCAGTGTCGATTGGATTTTGATTGTCTTAAAACAATAAAAGCAGAAGAGGTTTTTCATGCTGTCCAAAGTTACACCTAAAATTCTCATTGTGAATCCTTACGGCATTGGAGATGTCCTTTTTTGTACCCCCCTCATTCGAACTCTAAGAAAAACCTATCCCAAAGCTTTTATTGCCGTCCTCTTAGGATCTCGGACTGAAGCCATCTTAGAATTTAATCCACACATCAATGCCGTTTTCACATATGCTAAAGACCGCTATCGATCTCTCCCGTTCTTACAGAAAATTCACTATCTGAGTAAACTGCTATTCACACTTAGAAAACAAAACTTTGATATTTTCTTTGATCTTTCTAACAATGATGAATATGGATTCCTGGCAAAATTTATTTTTGGAATTCCTATTCGTATAGGTTTTAATTATAAAAACCGCGGACAATTTTTAACCCATAAAATAAAATTAAAAAATGGTTTTTCTGGCAAACATGTTTCCGAGCATTATAATTCTCTTTTACAATTTCTTAAAATTGATTTTTCTAAAATTGAAAAAAAATTAGACTTCTATACTGATCCTTCTCAAAAAGAATGGTACCAAGAGTTGCGGACTCATCACCATATTAAAGAAAATGACACGATTATCTGCATTCTCCCTGGCGGAGGCGCCAGTTGGGGAACGCAAGCCGCGTATCGCTATTGGCCCTCTGCTCATTTTGGAAAATTAGCAGATAGCCTTATAGAACAATATGAGGTGAAAGTTTTCATCATCGGAAGTCCTTCAGAAAAAAAAATATGCAAAGAAGTTACGGAACACATGAAACATCCTGCTATCGATCTATCAGGACAAACAACACTTCATCAATTAGGAACCTTAATTGAACAAAGCCATCTTGTCATTGGCAGTGAAAGCGG
>JACPST010000134.1 GCA_016193165.1 Deltaproteobacteria bacterium | reverse complement strand
TCCTCATCTTCGTCTTTTCGTTCAATAGGAGTGACAGTGAAAGTTTTTTCTTTTCCTTCTCTAAGAACTTTTAAGGATACAGACTTTCCAACTTGAGCTTTTCCTACTTCTTGGAGAAGATCGCGGCCCGATTTGATAGGCTTTCCATTAAATTCGGTGATGACGTCATACACTTTTAAGCCAGCCAAATCCGCAGGTTCTCCTTTGACCACTTCAGCAACCACAACTCCTTCTTGGCCTTTAGTCAGTTTTAAATATTTTACTAAATCTTCTGTGAGCTCATACCATTGAATGCCAATGAATCCTCGGACGGCGTGTCCTTTTTCCATCAGTTGAGGAATAATATTTTTGGCGACATTAATAGGAATAGCAAACCCAATAATTCCTTGGGCACGAGCATCCGTGGCGACATTGACCCCAATGACTTCTCCTTGAATATTGATCAGGGGGCCACCGCTATTGCCCAAGTTAATGGAAGCATCGGTTTGAATAAAATCATTATAGGGATGGGTGGTTCCTTCTCCAAAAAGTCTTTCTTTGGCGCTGACAATGCCATGCGAAACCGTATGTCCATAGCCAAAAGGATGGCCAATGGCCGCGACCCATTCTCCCACGCGAATTTTTTCAGAGTCTCCTAAAGGAGCTATCGGAAGATCGATTCCTTTAGGATCAATTTTAAGTAAAGCAATATCTGTGCGTTTGTCACTTCCGATGACTTTGGCATCGTAACTTTTTTTATCTGTTTCTGTGAGTTTTACTTTAATTTCATCGGCTTTTTCAATGACGTGGTTGTTGGTGATGATATAGCCTTCTTTGCTAATGATAAAGCCAGATCCTAAACTTTGTTGTTTAAAGTTTTTGGGATGCCTGGGCATTTGTCGTCCAAAAAAATCATCAAAAAAACGTCTAAAAAATTCATCATTCTCAAATCCTTCAAAGGGAGAAACAGTTTTAACAGTTTGTGATGTGTGAATGTTGACAACGGTGGGATTTAATTTTTCTGAAATTTTAACAAAAATTTGAATATCTGAAACATCCTGAGAAGGAGGAATGGAAGGACTATTTTCAGTCCACACTGGAGATTTAGCAATCAAAGGACTGAAGTTATCTTTTTGGTAGAGATATGCAAAAGAAGCCGCAGCGCCCATCACAAATACAAGAAAAACAAGAGCAAGCTTTTTCATGGTTTTTTATTTTCCGAAATCCAGTGCATTCGAAGAGAATGCAAAAGATTATTCATTAGTTTTTCTTCATCTGGAGTTAGATTTCCTTTTGTTTTATCTTTTAGGATAGCTAATAAATCAATATTTTGTTTGGCTTCTACTAGATTTTTTTCTGTTTTGTTATTTAGAGGGTTTGGCGTAATTCCTAAATTAATGAGAGCCGCAGAGCCCAGTGAAAAAATAAAAGTAGAAAAATCAATCGCTTGTTGAACTTTGGGGGCTTTCGTTTCTTGATCAGACATAGGCTCTGAAGTTTTTAAGGCGTTCGACGCGCTGTTCAATAGGAGGGTGGGTACTAAAAAGTTGTAAAAAAGAACCGCCGCCGGTTAAAGGGTTAATAATAAAAAGATGGGCCGTGGCAGGTGTAGCTCTTTCCAAAGGTATTTGGTGGGCTGCGGCGTCAATTTTTCGAAGAGCGGAGATGAGTCCAGAAGCGCCCCCAGCAAATTGAGCTCCATTGGCATCAGCCTGAAACTCACGAGATCTGGAAATTGCCATTTGAATAAGAGAGGCTGCGAGAGGGGCTAAAATAGCCATAAACAAAAATCCTAAAGCTCCACCCCCATGCCGATCCTCATCACGTCTCCCGGACATTCCTCCAAAAATAGCGGCCCATTTGGCCATATTGGCCAGCATCACAATACAGCTTGCAATGGTTGCCGCAATGGCACTGATCAGAGTGTCTCTGTTTTTAATGTGGCTCATTTCATGTGCCAAAACACCCTTGAGTTCTTCTGTGTTTAAAATACGAAGAAGGCCATCGGAGACTACCACAACTCCATGAGCTGGATTTCTTCCCGTGGCAAAGGCATTGGGAGCGTAAGAAGGGATTCGATAGAGACGAGGAAAGGGCATTCTGGCTCTTTGAGCAATTTCTCGAACCAGGCCATAAATTTCATGCTCTTCTTCTAAAGGTTGTGCGCGATAGAGAGCTAAGACAATTTTATCTGAGAACCAATAGGAGCCTACATTCATGACGGCGGCAAAGACAAAGGCGATCATCATGCCGGAGTGGCCTTGGACTGTTGAAAAAGACCTAGTAACTTGCCTAAACAAATGTCTGGCACCAAAGTGTCTGACACTAAATTCGACTTTTTTAATAGCTGGGGTATAATAAAAACAAGTGGGACGTTTGTTCTTATGCGCCAAAGTAAGCTTATCATTTTAATTTCATTGGGGTTTATTTTAAGTGTCGCTATCTTTATGGTGGCATGGGGTAGCTGCCATGTGTGGTGGGATTTTTTGCATTCTTCAGAAGTGTTGGGTGTGACGCTTAATCAAAAAAATATGGCTAATCTTTCTGTGTTTATTCTGATGCCTTTTGCCTTTGGTGGAATGCTGATGGCCGTGTATCATTTCTCCGTGGATCTTGCGATGAAGATCTTAAGCCGCTCTGGCCTTTTGGTAGCGCTCATTGGAAATTTTCTCTATTATTTATTTGTACTGACAATTGTGATTTATCTAGCGTCTAGATAGGAAGACAAAAATATTCGACATGCCTTTGGTTTCAACCACAAAGCTCCATGTG
>JACPST010000133.1 GCA_016193165.1 Deltaproteobacteria bacterium | reverse complement strand
TCGACAGCTTTTGGAGTGGCAAAAGGAGGTTCGAGATCCCGCGGAGTTTTTAGATACAATGAAAGTGGATCTTTTTCCTGGAGATGTCTATGTGTTCACGCCCAAAGGGGATGTGATTGAACTTCCCCGGGGCGCAACTCCGGTTGATTTTGCCTATTGGGTGCATACCGATATAGGGCATCGCTGTATTGGGGCAAAGGTCAATGGCAAAATTGTGCCTTTGCGTTATATGTTGAAAAGTGGAGATGCCGTTGAAGTGCTTACGTCTTCTGTGCAGCGGCCAAATAAAGAGTGGTTAATGTTTGTTAAATCTTCAAAAGCCAAAGCTAAAATTCGAGGATTTATTAAAACACAAGAGCGGGCCAGAGGTTTAGAGCTCGGAAAAGCGATTTGTGAAAAAGCCTTTCGAAAACAAAATTTAAGTTTTTCTAAATATATCGATTCGCCAGAACTTGCCCGGGCTGCGTCGGAACTTGGCCATAAAGATACGCAAGGGCTTTTGGTGGCGGCCGGCTATGGTTTAATTCAGCCAAGCCAAATTTTTCAAAAGCTTTTTCCTTCCGAAGAAATGAAGAAGGAAACAGAGAAACCTTCTTTACTTAAAAAACTTTTTAAGAGCGCTGCTAAAACTTCAAAATCTAAAACTGCTGTTAAAATTAGAGGCGAAGAAGATATTTTGGTGCGATTTGCGCGCTGCTGTAATCCGGTTCCCGGAGATGCCATTGTGGGATTTGTGACACGCGGAAGAGGGGTTTCTGTGCATCAGGCCAGTTGTCCAAAAATGTTGGTCAGTGATTCTGAGAGAAAGATTGATGTGGAGTGGGATTTGGCCACTAAAACTCTTCGTCACCCTATTAAACTTAAAGTGGTGGGAAGAGATAAACTGGGGCTTTCTGTGGAAATGAGTCGTGTGTTTACATCTCACAGTGTGAATATTTCTCAGGTTCATATTTATACAACAAAAGATAAAAAAGCCATTGGCATCTTTGAAATTGAAATCACCGACCTCGAACAACTCCAAACCGTCATGAAAGCGATGCAAGCTGTTGAAGGCGTTATATCTGTGGAGCGGATTTAGGGGCAGGCTGCCCAAAAAGGTTCAGATGCTAGGCGGCTTTGCTGACTAGCCCCGAACGAAGGCAGCGGGTGCACGCACGAATACGTCTGATGGAACCTTCAAATAGGGCTCGCGTGTTTTGAAGATTGGGGTAGGTGCGTCGCTTGCGTTTATTATTTGCGTGGCTAACGCTGTTTCCCACCAAAGGTTTTTTCCCACAAATGTCACATGCCAATGCCATAGCGAGTTTAAGTCTTAGCAAAAAGTTCTTCTGCAAGCAAGGGGAAAAATGGTAAAGTAATCCTGCGATGAAAAAACTATATCTTCTTTTGGGCTTAATCGTAATTGTGGTTGTCGTGAAAGGATATTGGTTTTGGAGTTTTTGCCAAAGTTTTTATGAAGAAGCTCCCCCTGAGATTCCTCAGGCAGAAAGTATTGTAGCTTTAACCGGTGGCAAGGGGCGTCTTTCGCAAGCTTTAAAACTCCTGCCTTCTTCCAATGCAAGACTTTTATTTATTTCCGGGGTGGGGCCACAGGTGGACCTCCAATCCATTTTTTCAGAAGAAGAGCTTTCTGGAGTGGATGCTTCTAAAATTTATTTGGATCCCAAGTCCACCAGTACCTATCAAAATGCTTTAGAGGCGCGGCACTATTTGATCCAACAAGGAGTTTTATCTGTGATTTTAGTGACATCGAATTATCATATGAAGCGATCTTTTTTTATTTTTCGTGAGGTGTTTCCACCCAATATGAATATCATTCCATATCCCATTCATTCTGATAATTTTAATCCTGAAGAGTGGTGGCGGCATCCTCCAACTGTTAAAATTGCTCTCACAGAATTTGTGAAATACGGCTGGTATCAACTCTTCTTTTTTTTCAAGCGGGAATGAGGTCATGAAACCTGTACTCATGATTCATGGAGGAGCTGGGAATCTTGTTCATAAAAATCAGGATAAAATTCGACAAGCCCTCAAGAAAATTTATGAAAACGTATTTGAGTATTTAAAGCATCACTCTGCTTTAGAAGCCGTGGTGTGCGCTGTAAAGCTCTTAGAAGATTGTCATTTTTTTAATGCGGGGACAGGGTCTAAGCTTCAACGTGATGGAAAGGCCCGAATGAGCGCTTCTGTGATGGATGGGAGAAGTCAGAAATTTTCTGCTGTTTTAAATATTGAGAATGTCAAAAATCCTATTCAAGTGGCCACGTATTTATTGCACGACCATGACAGTGTTTTGGCGTGTCACTTTGCAACCCAATTTGCCAGAGAAAAAGGTTTTTCTCCCTATAACCCCGTGACTGCCCAGCGCAAAAAAGAATGGCAGGAAAAAAGAAAAGGACTACCCTATGGAACGGTTGGGGCTGTGGCCAGAGATCGCCAGGGCCATTTGGCTGCAGCAACATCTACTGGAGGAAAAGGGTTTGAGCGATTGGGCCGGGTGAGTGATTCTGCCATGCCAGCGGGGAATTATGCTAATGCGAAGGCGGCTGTTTCTTGCACAGGAATTGGAGAGCATATCATTAATGAATCTTTGGCCAGTAAAATTGTGGTACGTGTGACCGATGGTTTAAGTTTAAAACAAGCGTTTCAAAAAAGTTTTCGCGAAGTGACTCAAAATCAACGCGCAATGGGAGCCATTGGGATAGATTGGAAAGGAACGGTTTGTTTGGCGCATTCTACGCCGATGATGCATACGGCCTATCTTAATAAACAAGGAAAGCTTGTAGTTTTACCTTAGCAGGCTGTTGAAAAAGTCTCATCTGCGTCGTTGCCCTCGTCGGCTCTTCTTCGACGTACTGCTTAAGTACGCCTCAGTCACTTTTTCAACAATCTCTTAAAGTTCTTCGACTTCTTGAATCCCAAGTAAATTGAGCCCATTTTTTAAAACTTGCCGGGTAGCAGAGACGAGTTTTAAACGACTGGCTTGCAAGGCTTCATCTTCTTGGATGACACGATGTTCATGATAGAAGCGGTTAAACAGTTTTGAAACATCTAAAAGAGTCGTTGCAATATAGGAAGGTTCAAAGTCATGGGCGGCCGCTGTAAGAGTTTTCGGGAAACATTCTAAAGCCTTCATCAATTCTTGCTCTTCTTGAGATTCTAGTAAAGTGGATTCCCCGGTCAATTCCCCGATCAAGTCGGAGGATAGGAATGACGTAGGAGCTTTTCCCTGAGCTTTTCGAAGAATGCTGGAAGCTCGGGCATAGGTATAGAGAACATAGGGGCCGGTATCCCCATCCGGATTTAAAATCACATCCCAATCAAATGTTACATTTTTAATTCGTCTGGAACTAAAATCCGCAAAAATAATGGCTCCACTTCCTACTTTTTGCGCGACTTCTTGTTTGCCTTTGAGCGAAGCATTTTTTTCTTCAATGATTTTTGCGATGAGCTCAATGGATTTATCTAAAACCTCTTCTAATAAAATAGCAGTGCCTTTTCGAGTCGACATCTTTTGATCTTTGAGGCGAATTTGGCCAAAGGCGATGTGATGACACTCTTTGGCCCATGGGTTTCCCATCAGCTCTATGAGTTTAAAAAGCTGTTGAAAATGTAGATTTTGAGTATCTCCAACGACATAAAGTATTTTATCAAAGTGATATCGATTATAACGATCGAGTAGGGCGGCGATATCACGAGTGAGATAAAGAGAAGCGCCATCTTTTCTTAAAAGAAGAGCCGGAGGCATTTTATATTTTTCAAGATTGATAATTAAAGCTCCTTCGGAAATTTGAGTTTGGATTTTGCTTTTGATGTAAGAGATGGTGGGCGCAATTTTTTCATCATAAAGACTTTCCCCAGAGATTTCATCAAAATGAACATCGAGTTCAGCATAAATTTTTTTAAATTCTTTAAGGCTGAGTTCTCTAAATTCTTTCCAAAGGGCGAGGGCTTCTTTGTTTTTTTCTTCACATTTTTTAAACCAAAGCCTGGCTTCATCTTCCAAAGAAGGATTTTTTTCAGCTTCTGAGTGGAATTGAATATAGAGAGAGTTTAGATATTTAATGGGATCTTTTTTAAGCTGAGCTTTAGCTCCCCATTTTTTGTAGGCTACAATGAGTTTTCCAAATTGAGTTCCCCAATCTCCCAAATAATTAATTCCAATGACTTTATAGCCTAAAGCTTCATGAATTTTTTTTAGGCTATTTCCAATGATCGTGGCTCGAAAATGTCCCACATGAAAGGGTTTTGCAATGTTGGGAGAGGAATATTCGATTAAAATCGTTTTATTTTGCCCGATGTTTGACGCTCCATAGTTTTCTTTTTGATTTAAAATTTCAGAAATGAGTTCTGTTTGGTAACTTAAAGGATCAATGAAAAAATTTAAATAAGGCCCTTTAGCTTCCGCTTTTTTAAAATACTTTGATACGGGAAACTGTAAGGCTAATTCTCTTGCGACTTCATCGGGATTTTTTTTCAAAACTTTGGCCGTTCCAAAGCAAGGAAAGGAATAGTTCCCCAGCTCTAAAGATGGGGGATGTTCAATGAGGAGAATGAGATCCTCTTTGTTTTGTCCTGTCTTTTTTGACAAAAAATCAGCAATTTTTTTAATGAATGATAACGCCATATTATTTTATTTTTTGGATCACCCTTGATATTGCTTGCGGATAAAGTTTGTGTTCTTGTTCTTTGATCCGGGCGTGGAGGATTTCTTCAGTGTCTCCCTTTTGAATGGGAACTTTTCTTTGAAGGATCACAGGTCCAGTATCAACGCCTTCATTTACAAAATGAACCGTACAGCCGGTGTGAGTGTCACCGGAT
>JACPST010000138.1 GCA_016193165.1 Deltaproteobacteria bacterium | reverse complement strand
GAAAAAAGAAAAAGGAGCTAAATTTCTTTTTTTTTTTTTTGAAAGTGTGGAAACTAGGGCAATAGGTCTAGGTCCTACGCCTCCTGTTAAAATTTCTAGGGTGTCTTTGGGGGAGAGATCTTTGGCTAATAGATGCTTCATACTATTTTCTTCTTAGCTAAAATAGAATAATCCTTAGGAGTTTTCACAATTGTGTTTTTAAGTTTTCCAAGTTCTGTCACTTCAAGCTCAAGGGTATCCCCTGCCTTAAGCCACGTCGGTGTGAAAGCTTCTCCTTTTTCTTTGGCTTTGAGTGCCCACGTGCCATTCAGTTCCATATAGCAGCCGGTACCTACCGTTCCAGAGCCAATGACATCTCCGGGTTGAAGTTCCACGCCATAAGAGCATCGCTCAATAATTTCTGCAAATGTCCAATTCATATCTTTCATAAATGTCCAATTCATATCTTTCATATTGCCTTGGGAAACTTGTTTTCCATTGTGAATGGCTTTCATTGAAAGATCGTATTTATTTCCAAACGACGTTTTTATTTTGTAGGGCTCGAGTTCATCTGGGGTGATCAGCCAAGGGCCAAGAGCGGTGGCAAAATCTTTTCCTTTAGCAGGGCCAAGGCTTAAAAGCATCTCTTCCATTTGAAGCTGGCGCGCGGAAAAATCATTCATGATGGTAAATCCTGCGATATAGGCATCGGCGTTTTTAGATTCGATGTTTTTGCCTTTTTTTCCAATCACGCAGGCGACTTCAAGCTCAAAATCTAGTTTTTCTAAGTGATCTTTTTCGACAATAACCTTTCCTTCTCCAACAATGGCGGTGTGATTGGTGAAGTAGAAGATGGGATACTGATCAAATTGAGGGATCATTTCCATGCCCCGGTTGCGTCTGGCCGCTTCCACATGCTGCCTGAAGGCATACGCGTCTCGACAGGAAGGGGGATGGGGGACAGGAGCAAGAAGGCTGATCTCCTTTAAGGAAAGCGACTTTTTAGATTTTGCTTTTAGGCCTCCTCTTAAGAACTCATTCATGGTCATTTGAAGATCCAAAACATGATACTCTAGAAGGATTCCAGCATGTTCTTCTTTTTTCTTATTTAAAAAGGAAATGAGTTTCATTTTTCAAGCCAAGAATAAGGATAATGGGGATCTAAGGTTTCTTTTGCATTTAAAGTTAAAGAAAGAGGAGAAAAAGTATCAATCATAATGGCATACTCATAGGTTTCTTTTTTGCCCACGGACTCTTCTGTTTTTTCAGGCTGAGGTCCATGGGTAATCCCGGCTGGATGAAGCGTGATCGAGCCTTCTTCAATGCCCTTTCGAGACATAAAGTTTCCTTCGGCATAGTAAATGACTTCATCGCTGTCGATGTTGGAATGAAAGTAAGGCGCGGGAATGGCTTTAGGATGAAAATCAAAAAGACGGGGAACAAAATTACAATAAACAAAATGCTCTGTTTTAAAAACTTGGTGAACGGGGGGAGGAAGATGAACTTGTCCTACTTTGGGAGCAAAGTTTTTAATATTGAAGATAGTGGGATAAAGATAGCCATCCCATCCGACGACATCAAAAGGGTGGTGATTTAAAAGATGTTCAAAATGACGCTCCCCTGCTTTTAAAATAAGTCTAAATTTCCCGCGTTTGTCTTGAGGCTTTGAAAATTGAGGGATCTGAATATCCCGCTCACAGTAGGGAGCAGACTCTAAGAGCTGACCATCCTCGTTTCGATAATGTTTGGGGATATCAAAAGCGGTGTCAGATTCGATGATGAGAAGCTTATTGTTTTTGAAATCTTTAAACTTGAGCTGATAAATTGTTCCTTTGGGAATGACGATCTGAGAACCCTCTTCAAAAGCCATTTTTCCATATTCCGATAGAAAAATGCCTTTTCCATGATGGATAAAAATAACCTCATAGGCGTAGCTATTTCTAAAAAAGTCTTCTGTGTTTTGAGTGACATGGGCAGTAGAAATGGCGCAGTGGGAATTTTTTAAGTAAGGAGCGCGCGCAGTGATAAAATCGCCTTTAGATTTTTTGCGCTCCGTAAAAAAATGATGATTTTGCAGGGGGATATCTGGACAGAGGGGCACTCCTTTAAAAGAGAGTTCTTTAATTTTTAACACTTGGGTAGGCATGTGAATGTGGTATTTATTGGAATACACACCCGAAAAGCCCAAGGAGCTTACGTGTTCTTCCCGGTAGAGAGATTTTTTGTCTTTTTTATAAAAAGTGATGTGCCGTTTTGGTGGAATTCTTCCTAAAGAGTGATAGAAGGGCATTTACCAGTTTCCTCGTTTCTTTTGATCGTGCTCAATGGCTTCAAAAAGGGCCTGAAAATTGCCTTGTCCAAACCCTTGGGCTCCATTTCTTCGTTGAATGATTTCAAAAAAGAAGGTGGGACGATCTCCAATAGGTTTCGTGAAAAGCTGAAGCAAATAACCTTGGCCTTCAATGTCGCACAAAATTCCAAGTTCTTGGAGTTCATCGATATCTTCCGTAACTTTAAACTTTTTCTTACGAAGTTCTTTGTAGTATGCGGCCGGCACTTCTAAAAACTCAATCCCGTTTTTACGAAGGGCTCGGACGGAAGCAATAATGTTAGGAGTCGCAATGGCAATGTGTTGAATGCCTGTGCCGTGGTACTCTTCAATATATTCTTCAATTTGAGATTTTTTAAGGCCTTTATAGGGTTCATTAATGGGGAGTTTAATGACATTGTCTTTGGCACGAACGACTTTTGATAGTAAAGCGGAGTATTTTGTAGAAATATCGCCGGGGCCAAATTCGATAAAGGTTTCAAAATCAAGAGTTTTATTAAAATAATCTGCCCAACGATCCATTTCTTTTTCCCGAACATTTCCAACGATGTGATCAATCATCTCAAGATCTGTGTCTTCGCATTGAATTACAAAGTTTTGTACGGGTTTAGAAAACCCGGGTTTAAAGAGTCCTTTATAGTGGGCAGTGTTAATGAATCCCAGTTCTGTATCGTCATAAATTCTGATAAAGGCTTCTTCGATATACCCGTGGGGATCTTCTGTACGACAGGGTTTTTGAACAGTGATTGCTCCCTGTTGGACAGCTCTGTTAAAAGACTTTTCAACATTGTCGACTAAAACCGAAAAACGTTTAACCCCATCTCCATGAGTTGTGACAAAGGAAGCAACATCGGAAGTGTTGGGTTGAAGAGCAGAAGTGAGAACAAGTTTAATTTTATTTTTGACCAAGTAATAAGAGGTGCGATCTTTGTGCCCCGTTTCAGGTCCCATGTAGCCAGCAATGGTAAATCCCATGGCTTTGGCATACCAATACGCCGCCATTTTGGCAGAGCCTACGTAGAATTCAACGTGATCAAAGCCGTAAATCATAAGCTCTCAAAATATCAAAGAACTTGTATTTAAAGCAAGAATAAGTATAGTATTTTTTTAGCACGTCGTGAACTTACCCATGAAAAAAAAGGCGGAATTTCTCAAGTTTCAAGAGCGCATCAATAAAGAACTTCTCCAGCATCGGGTCATTATTGATAATAAATTTACAAAATGGTGGGGCAAAGGAGAACTGTCCACAGAGCAAGTTAAGACTTTCATTGTTCAATTTTCTGTCTTTTCAAATTTGTTTTTGATCGCCCAGCTTAAAAAAATGATTAATGCCGATTCTTTAGAAGGGATGAGGGCATCTAAAGAAATTTTAGCCAATGAAATTGGGGTTATTTTTAATTCTCCAAAGAAAGCCCTCAAAGTTGTGACCGATAAAGATCGGGACGGTGATCCGGAGCTTGTTTCTACTGAAGGAACAGTGGAAGGAGGACAGTTTCGGTTTCAGGCGGCACATTTTGAGTGGCTTCTTCGGATGGCAGAAAAATTGGGGCTTGGATTTAATGATATGGGCAAACGTCGCCATGGAACCCAAGCTACGCTTTTTTTCTGTGATGAACTCGCGCATCTTTATGGCAGTGAAGATTATGCGATTTCTCAGGCGGCAAGCTATGCCGTTGAAAACTGGGCTGCCGCAGGATTTTGGAAAGAGCTGATTCAAGGGTTAACGATTTATAAAAATAAACATTGCTCTGATTTGCCCCTGGCCTTTTTTACCTGGCATGATCGTATTGAAGACCAACACGCGAGGCATACTCAAGAAGAGCTCGAGGAGTATTTTTCTGAGCACGACTTGGATCAAGATGCGTTTATTAAATACGGCAATGAGATGATGGATGGAATTGCGGTGTTCTGGGATGGACTCGATGCACAACGTAAAAAATAACACTTTTCTTCTCTTAGTGGCAGCTTTGTTCGTAGCCCAATGCGCCACAAATCCTGTGACGGGTGAAAAAGAGCTTATCTTAGTTTCCGAGCATAAGGAAATTCAAATTGGCCAGCAAAATTATGGCCCCACGATTCAATCTTTTGATGGACTGTATAGGTATGATGAAGGGCAAGACTACATAAATCGCATTGGGCAAAAATTAGCGGCCTTAAGTCATCGGCCGGGATTGGAGTATGAATTTAAAGTAGTAAACACGCCGATGGTCAATGCCTTTGCGCTTCCCGGAGGAAAAATTTGTATTACGCGAGGCATGCTTAGCCATCTGAAAAATGAAGCCCAGCTTGCGGCTGTCCTTGGGCATGAAATTGGTCATGTGACAGCTCGTCATACGGCAAAAGCCATGACGCGGCAGATGATTTTTGGAGGCCTCGTTGCTTTAGGCGCGTATGCGACCGCCTCTAAATATCAACAATACGGGGATTTAATCATGGTTGCGTCTGGTCTGGGTCTCAATGCTTTTTTGGCTAAATACAGCCGCGATCAGGAGACTCAATCCGATGAATTGGGATTAAATTATATGACCAAGGCGGGCTACAATCCTCAAGGCGCTGTGGAGATGTTTCAACTTTTGCAAAGTCTTCAAAAAACAGAACCTGGTTTTCTTGAAGCGATGTTTATGTCTCATCCCCAGTCTAAAGATCGTGTGGCTCATGCCAAAGCTTTGATTGCCATGGAATATGCTCGCGTCTCTAAACAAAAGGGACTTACCTATGAAACATCAAAATTTAAAACAGTGGCGGAAAAACTTAAAGCTGAAGAGTCTTTTTATAAAGAACATGAAGCGGGAGTGAAGGCCGCTGAGAAAAGTCTTTGGAATGAGGCTGTGACTCATTTTAACAAGGCCATCGAAGGAAAACCCAACGAAGCGCTTTTTCACGCCGATTTAGGCTATGCACTGCTTTTGAAAGGGGATCAGCAGACAAGCCAAACACATCTTCAAAAAGCCATTGAGCTTTATCCTGAGTTTTTTAAGCCAAATTACTACATGGGCTATCTTCAGTATAAACAGTATAACTATGGCACGGCGCTTTCTTATTTAAAGCAGGCCGATAAATTGGTAGGGGGAAATCCTGAAATTCGTCTCATGATTGGGGAAAGCTATGAACACTCCGGAGATGTTCGTAGCGCTGTGGAATATTATGTAGATGTGTATCAAACCGCTCCTCAAGGCAAAGCAGGCCAAATTGCTGAAAAACATTTACTTCGTTTAGGCGTGCTGAAACCTCAACCCCAGCCTCAACGTCAGTGATTGTCATCCTGATCCCCGCTTCCCGATCGCAGTCGGGGACAAGCTTCGCGAGGATGACATAAGCGAGGGATCTAATTCAGCGCGTAAATTGTCACTAGTTAAATGCGATTGAGTGTATCAATGAGATTTCGAAGCAAGCCAAAGTTTTTTTGGTTAAAGTGCAGGCGAAGCGTTTTTAAGGGCATTCCTTCGATATCTGGATCGTGGGGAAGATGGTGATGCTGGGCTTCAGTGATAGCCCCGCTGGTGAGCAGTGGGCGAAAGCTCTGACTTATTTTGTGAAGTTCTTTTTTGGAAGGAATCCTCCACACATAAATGAGAAGCCACTTTTGATAGAATCGCATGGAGTGGTAATTGTGGTAGAAATGGGTAATGTGACTGACCGCTTTTTCCACATCTTCTGTAAAATAGATAAAGTTTAAGTCCTCTAATGAGATCAATTTTCTTTTAAGAAGGTTATCGAGGTAGAGTTTCTTCCAATCTTGCCAGTAGGTTTCAATGCAAATGACAGGAACAGGATTGGTTTTTCCTGTTTGAAGAAGAGTCAGTGTTTCAAAAAGCTCATCTTGGGTGCCAAACCCCCCGGGAAATAAAACCAATGCGTCGCTTTCTTTGACCATCGATAGTTTTCGAGTGAAAAAGTATTTAAAGTTAATGAGTTTTGAGTCTCCTTGAATGATAGGATTGGCTTTTTGTTCAAAGGGAAGGCGAATGTTGAGTCCAAAACTTCCCATCGATCCCGCCCCTTCTTGCGCGGCTTGCATAATGCCAGGGCCAGCTCCGGTAACAACCATGTATCCCAACCGAACCATTTCCTGTCCCAGCTGTTTTGCTTGTTGATAACTGGGATCGGAAGGTCTAGAGCGAGCAGAACCAAAAACAGTAATTTTCCTTCGATGACGATAGGGAGCAAAAACTTTGGCTGTGTACCAGAGTTCTTTTAAGGAAGCATCGATGATTTTTAAATCTAAAAGAGACATCGGCTGAGTTTTTAATTTTTCAACCGTATGTCCAATACTTTTATAAAGATGTTCTTGAGTTAAAACGAATTTACGCCGTTTTTTTAGTTTCATATTCGATTTGTTCCAAGAGAAGTCCATCTCGAAGGCCTCGTTTGACTACTGAAAGTGATTTTAAGTTAAAAAA
>JACPST010000137.1 GCA_016193165.1 Deltaproteobacteria bacterium | reverse complement strand
ATTTGGAGCGCGTGAAGATCCATAGTCAAAATTCGCTCCGCCCCAGCCGTTTGAAGCATATCGGCCACCAAACGCGCGGTCACAGGAACCCTGGGCTGATCTTTTTTATCTGTTCGTACGTAAGGATAATATGGAAGGACAGCCGTGATTCTTCCTGCCGAAGCATATTTGGCCGCATCAATCATCAAAAGAAGCTCCACCAAAGAATCATTCACAGGAAATGCGGAAGTTTGGAGAATAAAAACATCTTCATTTCGAATGGACTCTTCAATCCGACAAAAAAGATTATCATTCGGAAATTTGGTCAAAGTAATGGGAGTTAATTTAATTTTTAAAAGTTTTGCAATTTCTTGAGCTAAAAAAGGATGACTACTCCCTGAAATCAGTTTAATCTCTTTCATGGTTGTAATAAGGATAACAAAATGTCTTCGCAATTTAAAGAGATTTCACTTTTATTCGACAGGCGTTTACACTTTTTCACTGGAAAAGGAGGTGTTGGGAAGAGCACCCTCGCTATCCTTTTGTCTCTGCTAGCGGTCAAACACAAAAAAAAAGTATTGCTTGTCGAACTAGATCCCCAAGGAACTCTTTCCTCTTTTTTTAACCAAACACTAAACACCACTCCTCGCTCTTTGGCTCCTGGTCTAGATGGCATTCTGATCACCCCTCGCACGGACGGCTCTTCGAGAATATATCGTTAAACAAGTTAAGTTTTCAAAAATTTATGACCTCATTTTTGAAAACAAAGCCATGCATTTCTTTTTAGACGCGGCGCCCGGAATTGATGAAATCGCGGTCATTGGAAAGATTTTTTATTTAGACCAACAAAAAAAATGGGACACGATTATTGTAGACACCCCAGCTTCAGGCCATAGTCTTTATCTTTTTAAATCCCCTAAAGTTTTTCTAGATATCACCAAAGTAGGCCCCATTGCCAAACGTTCTGAAGAACTCTATGAGATGCTTCTCAACCCCAAACGAACCGCGATTCATTTGGTGTGTTTGCCTGAAGAGCTTCCTATTCAAGAAACCCTAGAACTAAATTCAGAAATTAAAAAATTAAAACTCCCACTAGGAAAAATTTTTCTCAACAAAATGCTTTTTCCTCTTCAAATCTCTCTCATAGAAACTTCTTTATTCATCATGGAACCACCCTTGAAAGAAAAAGTAGAAGCGTCGTTTTCTAAATATCAAAAAAGAAGCTCCATTCAGTTTGCATATCAAAATATTTTAGAAAAAGGGCTCTCTCAAAAAACGATTTCTATCCCATGGATTTTAGACCAAGAGATAAATCTTAAAATCATGGAAAACATGGCAGAAAGTTGGCTATGAATCATCTCCATTCTCTCATCCAAAATAAAAAGATGATCATTGTGATGGGTAGTGGAGGCGTTGGAAAAACAACGACTGCCGCTGCCATTGCCGTCCAAGCGGCTCTTCTGGGTAAAAAAACAATTGTACTTACGATTGATCCTGCCAAACGATTGGCCACCACTTTAGGAATCAATCGCTTCACACATACTCCAAAAGAGGTTTCCATAGAAAAAAACATTAAACTATCTGCCATGATGTTAGACACCAAAGAAACCTTTGACGCTTTAATCCAAAAATATGCTCCCTCTAAAGAAGTCGCTCAAAAAATATTAACCAACCCTATTTATCAATTTCTTTCGACGATGATGGCCGGCACCCAAGAATACATGGCATTAGAAAAACTCTATGAACTCAACGAAGGACAAAAGTATGACACCATTGTACTCGATACTCCTCCCGCAAAACATGCTTTAAATTTTCTAGAAGCTCCAGATCGCCTAGCTCATTTTCTAGATGAAAATATTTTAAAGTGGTTTTTAAAACCTTATTTAAAGGCCGGGACGTTTAGTCTTAAAATGCTCACCTCTGGCTCTCATCTGGTTTTTAAATTGATTGAAATGCTCACGGGACTTCATGTCCTCTATGAACTTTCTGAATTTTTGCTTAATCTTCAAAGTCTCTATGGCGGCTTTCGTGAACGAACCTTAAAGGCTCAAGAAATTCTTAAGAGCTCTCAAACCACCTTTCTCGTGGTCACAAATCCTGAAAGAGCTGTTTTTGAACAAGCCCTTGAGTTGCACAAAAGATTGTCTCAACTTCGGGTTTCTTTAGGCGGCCTCCTTGTCAACAGAGTCACGACAGAGATGCCTTGGACATCTCAAGAAAAACAAATTTTAACACCGCTGCCTTTCTTTTCTGCTCTCCATGCTTACCAAAAATTAGCAGAGCGAGAGAAAGAACAAATTCAAAAAATTAAAAATGTCATTGGAAAAACGCTCCCCCTCTATGAAATTCCTTTTTTTGATGACGATATCCATGATATAAAAGGCTTAAGA
Organism: Deltaproteobacteria bacterium; assembly: GCA_016193165.1. Classification (GTDB taxonomy): domain Bacteria; phylum Bdellovibrionota; class JACOXK01; order 2-02-FULL-40-11; family 2-02-FULL-40-11; genus JACPST01. Next base: position 2,812 of record JACPST010000137.1, on the reverse strand, counting down.
TTAATTAACCAATATTTATTTCCATGAAATTTTTTCAAGATTTTCGATTTGGGTTTATGGCTCCTTTTCAAGGAATTCGCTTCCTTTTCCAACACGCTTCACTTCTTCGGCTTGCTCTTATCCCTCTTCTTCTAAATCTTCTTCTTTTTATAGCATTGGGGTCTCTTCTTTACGCCAAGTTTGGTTATTTTCTCTCTCTTATCATCACACGGCCGGAGCAATGGTATTGGTTAATTTTATATTATGTGGTTGCCCTATTGGCCATGCTCCTTATTCTTGTGATTGGAACTTTTATCCTTTGCCTCATCGGAAACATCATCGCGGCTCCTTTTCATGAATGGATGTGTGAAAAAACAAAAGAAATTTTGGTTGGAAAAAACATTCCTTCTTCTTTACCTTTGTGGCAGGAAACCAAAAGAATTCTTTCTATTCAATGCAAAAAACTTTTGCTTCTTTTGGTTTTAGAAATTTTTATTCTACTGCTTGTCCTTATTCCCGGAATTGGAGCATTTTTGAGCGGGGGATTGACACTGATTCTTCTGGCCTTTCAATTTTTAGATTTTCCTTTAGGAACAGACCGTCTTGCTCTTTCATCTCAGTTCAAAAATTTTCTTACTCATCCTTTAGCCTGGCTGGGATTTGGCTGCGGCCTCTCCCTCATGCTTGCCATTCCTCTGGCCAATATCGCCGTCTTACCTTCAGGTGTCATCGGCGCTTCTCTTCTCTATTATCAACATTTAACCTAATTTTGATTTCTTACTGAGACGCGGATTTCTGAGATGAAGGAACGTAGGCTTGGTGGAAGATCATATAGGATTTTAAATATCCCAACGCCTGTTGAAGCTGATAATCAAACTTAATTTGCTCTTCTTGGCTCAAGGGTTCTTTTTTAGGCTCTGGAGATTCTCCCTCTTTTTCTTTCTCTCCTTTCTCTTCTTCTTTTTGCTCACCCTTAAAATGCTTAGGCAAATCTGCTTCTCTCCAAGAAGGCCTGGCTCCTTTTCGTTTCAATTCTTCTTCTTTTAAAACTTTGGGATCAATCTGTTCAACCACAATATCGGGCTCTAATCCTTTTTCCTGAATGCTTCGGCCATTGGGCGTATAGTATTTGGCAACGGTCAGCTTGAGCCCAGACTTATCATCCAGCTCAATCACCTGCTGCACAGACCCCTTGCCAAAGGTCTTGGTTCCAACCACAATTTCAATATCTTTATTTTCTTTATGACGTCCAAGGGTTGACACAATCGCCCCTTTTTCCAAGAAAAGATCTGAAACTCCTACAGCTTGATCTAAAAGCCCCCCTGGGTTATTGCGCAAATCCAAAACAATCCCTCGGAGACCTGTTGTTTTTTGATTTTTCTTTTGATCTTTTTGGGCTTCTTCTGTGAGGTTTTCAATTGCTTTTTTCAAATCCTCTGTCGTACGTTCTTGAAAGTTCACAAGCCGGATATACGCATATTCTTTGTCTAAAAGAGACGATTTTACAGACTGAACTTTAATAATAGCTCGAACGATTGTATATTTTTTGGGTTCTTTGAGGCCTTCTCGCATAATGTAAATCGTCACAGGTGTCCCCTTTTTTCCCCGCATTTTACTGACCGCTTCGATCAAATTCATTTTGTCCGTATATTCTTCTTCGATTTTCACAATCTTATCATTGGGCTGAAGTCCAGCTTTGTAGGCGGGGGTTCCTTCCATAGGAGAAATAATCGTCAGCACCCCATCTTTAATCGTAATTTCAATTCCCAATCCTCCAAATTGGCCCGAGGTATCTACCTTCATTTCCTTAAAAAGTTCTGGAGTTAAAAAGTTCGTATGTGGATCAAGGGTGGCCAGCATGCCATTGATGGCCCCATAGATCAGATCCTGGATTTTGACTTCATCGACATAATTATTTTCCACATAGTTTAGGACTTTAAGCAAAACCCCTATTTTTTCATACTGGCTGGTAGGCTTGGGCGCAGAGGTTACCTTGGGTTGCCAAAAATTTCCTAAGAAAATACCTAGCCCAAGACTGGTAAAGGCAACAAGAATGAGAAGGATCTTTTTAGATCTAACCATGTTTTTTAAATGGTAGGGAAAACAGCTCTAAAAGTCAATTCGAATATGATTTTCGAAGCGCTTGAGCCGCGCGAACCGTGGCTTCGAGCTTTTGTTTGGCCTCTTCCACGGTTCTGGTCTTTAGCCCACAATCTGGATCAATCCAAAGTTGCTCCGCGGGAACAACTTCCAAAATTTGACGAAGGCGAGTTCCCAAAACTTCTTGAGATTCTAACTCATGAGTATGGACATCCACAATCCCCGCGGTAAGATCTTTTGGAAAACTTCTCTTCCTAAAGCAAGTCAAAAGATTGTTTTCGCTGTTCGACATCTCAAGATCAAAGTTTTCTACAGGAATTTCTGTCATTTCTGGATAAATTTTTTCAAAATCCCCATAGCAAATGTGGGTCACAAAATAAGCTGGGAGTCCTTGCGTCACCACATTCATGGATTGGATCACGAGAGGAAGTTCCCTGGGCCGCACCGAACATGCAGGCTCATCCACTTGAATAATTTTAGCTCCCGCATCAATCAAAGCCTCTACTTCTTTTCGAACAACTTGGGCGAGGGCCATGCAGGTTGCTTCTCGATCCTTATAATACTCATTAAAACACCAATCCATAATGGTATAGGGGCCTGTGAGCATGCCCTTCACAGGCTTTTTTGTCATAGCCTGAGCTTTCTTCCACCACTCCACAGTAATGGGTTTTTCCCACACCACTTTTCCTGTAATCACAGGCTTTCGATAATAACGATTTCCATAGGAGCGAAC
>JACPST010000136.1 GCA_016193165.1 Deltaproteobacteria bacterium | reverse complement strand
GGCTGCCAACATCAAAAGGGGGATGAGGACTTTCACATTATCCTTTCACAGTTACTCCTATTTTAGGGCATAAAGATGAAATACTGCACTTAGAGCACAAAGGCTTTCGGGCCATGCAAATCTGTCGCCCATGATGAGTGAAAAGATGAGAAAATATCGTCCAGTTTTTTTGCGGAATAATCTTCATCATATCAAATTCTACTTTAACAGGATCTGTATTTTTAGTCAGCCCCATTCGTTTGGTGAGCCTTAAGACGTGAGTATCCACCACAATGCCGGGCGTATTATAGGCATTTCCTAAGATGACATTGGCTGTTTTTCTTCCAATGCCGGGAAGCTGGACCAGTTCTTCTAAGGTGCGGGGGACATTGCCCCTATGCTTTTGAGCAATGAGTTTACAAGCTCCCAAAATGCTTTTGGTTTTATTGACATAAAATCCAGTCGAACGAATCAAGGCTTCAAATTCTTTGGGATTGGCGTTGGCATAGTCTTTGGCTGTTTTATATGTTTTAAACACAGCAGGGGTAACAATATTGACCCGGACATCTGTGCATTGAGCTGAAAGAATCGTAGCCACCATGAGTTCCAAAGGATTTTTGAAATTTAGCGCACATTTGGCGTTGGGATAATCTTTTTTGAGCTTTTTAAAAATTTGAGTGGTGCGTGTTTTTAAGTCCATATTTAATGATAGGATTTTAAAAACTTCTCAATTTCTTTTAAAGGACGTGTATTTAAAACGTCTTTTTTGGCAAGCCAGCCTTTTCGGGCAATGCCTACACCAAATTTCAAAACTTCAATTCCGCTGGTTCTGTGAGCATCGGGATTAATACTCACGGGCACACCTTTGGATTTGGCATATTTACAAATTTTCCAATCAATATCGAGCCTGGCAGGATGAGAATTAAGTTCCATGGCCTTTCCATAGTCGCTGGCCACATTGACCAATTCAAGAAGATTCACCGGATATCCTTCTCGTTCAAAAAGAAGGCGTCCCGTGGGATGGCCAATCATGGTGACATGTTTATTTTTAAGGGCTTTTGTAATTCTTTGAGTCATGTCTTTTTCAGACATCTTAAATTTGGAATGAACAGAGGCGATCACAAAATCAAATTCAGCCAAAAGAGAGTCTGGAAAATCTAAAGAGCCATCGGGTAAAATATCCACTTCTGTCCCTTTTAAAATTTTAAAATTTTTAAGTTTAGTATTTAAATGGTCAATGGCTTTCCACTGTTTTTTAACACGATCGGGTTTTAACCCATTGGCATAATAAGCAGCTTGTGAATGATCTGAGATTCCTAAATAGTCGAGTTCCAGTGACATGGCCTTTTCGACCATTTGTTCTAAGGTGTTTGCGCCATCGCTTTCAGTCGTATGATTGTGAAAGGTGCCTTTTAAATCTTTAAACTCAACAAGATCAGTAGGCAATTTTTTGGCTTGAGCCGCTTCAATTTCTCCAGAGTTTTCTCGAAGTTCTGGTTCGATATAGCTGAGTTCCAAGGCTTTAAAAATATCAGCCTCCGTTTTACAGGGAACACTTTTGGTTCCTTTAAACAAACCATATTCGTTTAATTTTAAATTTTTATCTTTGGCAATGCCACGCATGACTGTATTATGTTCCTTGCTGCCTGTAAAATAAAGAAGGGCAAAGGGATATTCTGTGTCGCTTACGACTCTTAAGTCTACGTTAATCCCAGACTGAAGAATGATACTGGATTTGGTGTCTCCTTGGGCCAAAATGCGATCTGTAAATGGGTAGGCCGTAAAAATTTTCATGACATCTTGAGGGTGATCGGAGCTCACCACAATATCGATATCTTTAATGGAATCTTTGCAGCGTCTTAAACTTCCAGCAATGGAGATATGTTTCACTTTAGAGGAACTGGAAAGATAGTTGGCCAATTTTTGTGCTTCTTCTTGGGCTTTGGGAAAGAGATGTTTTCCAATATTTTTTTTGAGATATTCAATCCCTTTTAAAATATTTTCTTCTGTTTTTTCACCAAAGCCTTCTATTTTTAAAAGTTTATGGTCATGGCATGCTTTTTCTAACTCTGGAATCGATTTCAAATGAAGTTTTTGATAGAGTACTTTTACTTTCTTAGGGCCTAAGCCTTGAATGGTCAGCATGGCCAAAACACCTTCTGGAAATTCTTTTTTAAGCTGAGCATGTTCTTTGGATCGTTCTGTTTCGACGAGTTCTTTAATGGTTTTAGCCATGTGTTCGCCGATTCCTTTGACAGAGGTGAGTCTATTTTCTTGTATGAGTTTTTCTAAATCTTCTTCTAGGCTTTCCACAGCGCGTGCCCCATTTTGAAAGGCTCTAATTTTAAAAGGATTTTCATCTTTGAGTTCTAGAAGAACCGCCATCTCTTCTAAAACTTCAGCTACTTTCTGCTTATCCATAGTTTTTTAGGTGTATCTCCTTCCTCGGTCGATGATAAATGTATTTCCTGTCACAGAATCTACGGATTCAATGAGATAAAAAACAGTATTGATAATTTCTTTTGGATCAATAGGCATTTGGTTTTTTAATTTTTCTAAATCTTCCGGAAAGCCAATAGGCCCTGGGCAAAGGGTATTGATTTGAATACTGGGCGTAAAAATCTTTGCGAGCGTTTCGGTCATCGCCATGAGTCCTGATTTTGAAATCCAGTAAGGCAGGTAATTGACGCGTGTGCGAGGCCCCCCGCTATCCGCAATATTAATAATTTTGTATTGCTTGGGATTTTCTTTTTGAGAAAGCATGTGTTTAGCCACGGCTTGAGTACAAAAAAAAGGGCCTTTGAGATTTGTATCTAAAAATTGATCCCATTCTTTTTCTTGAACTTGGCCAAAGGGGGTTGCGTAAAAAACAGCGGCATTGTTGATCAGGACATCAATTCTACCAAAGTGTTGAATGACTTGAGAAACCATTTTTTCTTTTTTTGTTACTGAAGCAAGATTGGCTTTAAAAAGGTGCGCCATTTTTTTATTTTTTAAAATTGTTTTGAGTGTATCTTGGGCTTCTGCTT
>JACPST010000135.1 GCA_016193165.1 Deltaproteobacteria bacterium | reverse complement strand
TTATAGAAGGAGAAGAAGGTCTTACGATTCTTTTATCTCAAAAAAATTATCTTTTAGGGATCTTGGCCGATTTTATTGAAGCAGAGCCAGGCTATGAAAAAGCTTTGGAAGTTGTTTTAGAAGATAAACTTCGTACTTTGGTGACCGAAAACCGGAGCAGGTGCTTAAAGGCTATTGAGCAGCTTGTGACTCAGAATGGGGGTCAGACAACCTTTCTTTCTTTGGAGCTTGGTTTGCCCCAAGCTCCTCTTTGTTCTGTGCATGGCACTTTAGAGCCTCTTTGGAATAAGGTTCAGGCCAAAAAACTCCCAACCAAACTTTCAACCTCTTTTGTTCAAAATATGCTCAGTCACACCTATCTTGTTTCTGATTTATCAAAGGCGCTTGAACAGTGGGACAAACAACCCGGGTGCTGTACTTTTGTGACAGCTCGGGGAGAAAAAGTGGATTATCTGGGATTGATTCGAGGGGGGGGCGCCAAAGAGGTTCAAAAAGGTATTTTATCTCGAAGAAGGGAGCTAAAAGAACTGGAAGTCCAAAAAACTCAGTTTGAAGATGAAATAAAAACTCAGGCGTTAGAAGTGGAAGAGCTTGGACAACGAGAGGAAGCTCTTGAAAAAGAAAGCGAGTCTTTGACTCAAAAAATTCATGAAAGAGAGGTCTCTCATACGAGCTTTACAAAAGATGTGGCTAAAAATGAAGAAGATCTTCAAAGGCTTCAGGAAGATCATGAAGATTTAATCTCAGAAAAAGAAGAGCTTTCTTTAAATCGTCAAAAACTGTCTCAAGAGCTTTCAAAGGAGCTCAATCAAAAATCACTTTTAGAAGAAAAGAAAAAAGCAAAAGAAGCTTCGTTAGAAACCTCTCAAAACACTCGAAAACGTGTGGGCATTGAAGTGGAGAGTTGTCAAAAAGAAGTGGGGGGGATTGAAGTTCAAAAAGCCGCCTTAACAGAGAAAAAGAATGCCCACCAACGTCAAAAAGACCATTGTGATGAAAATTTACAAGCTCTGGGCGTGGATATTGAAGAGAAACAAAAGGCGATGGTGTTAGCCCAAGAACAACAAAAAAGTGTTCAAGGCTCCATTGAGCAAGAGACCTCTCATTTAAAACAAGAGATTGAAAATTTAGAGCGATGTCGGCAGGCTCTTTCTTCCTTAAAGGGAACGTTTGATCAAGAACTTGAGCGATCTCGAGTTTTAGAAGAAGGGCTTAAGAAGCAACAAATGCGTTTCGGTCAAGTTGAAACGGTTATTCATGAAAAAGAGCTTAAATCATCTCAGGTCACAATGTCTGCGAAGCATTTAAAAGAACAAGTCCAAGAACGCTATGTGATAGATTTAGAAATGATTTTTGAACGCTATTTAAATCGCCAGATCACAGAGGAACAAAAACAAAAACTTTTAGAGCTCAAAGAAAAAGTTTCTCGAATGGGAGAAGTCAATTTAACAGCCATTTCTGAATATGAAGAGCTTAAACAACGCTATGAGTCGCTAGAATCTCAACGCAACGATCTTTTGCAATCCTTAGATACCTTAAAGAAGACCATTGAAAAAATTAATCGCATTACTCGAAAGCGGTTTGAAGAAACCTTCGAAGTGGTGAATGAAAACTTTAAAAAAGTATTTCCTGTTTTATTTAAGGGGGGACGAGCAGAATTGATTTTGATGGATCAGAATAATCTTTTAGAAACTGGGGTGGATATTTTAGCCAAACCTCCCGGAAAAAAACTTCAGAACATTAATTTGCTTTCTGGAGGGGAGAAGGCTTTGACGGCAGTCAGTCTTCTTTTTTCTATCTTTTTAATGAAACCCAGTCCCTTTTGTTTACTGGATGAAGTGGATGCGCCTTTGGATGACGCGAATGTGGGGAGATTTAATGAAATGGTTCGAAAATTGACCGCGCAATCTCAATTTGTGATGATTACGCATAATAAAAAAACAATGGCCATGGCGGATACGCTCTATGGGGTTACCATGGAAACCCCGGGAGTTTCCAATATTATTTCTGTAAAACTTGAAAAAGCCGTTCAAATGAGTCAATTTCCAAAGCCCTCTCAACCTCAAATTTCTGTTTAAGTGATTTTACAAAAGATTAAAGATTTTTTTTCTCATCCCTCAAAAGTTCAGGCTTATTCTTTGGATCAGTTAGAAGAAGTTCTTTTGGAATCAGACGTAGGGATTCAAACGACTCAAGCTCTTATCACTTCTCTTCGAGGAAAGACAAATCTTGCGTTTGAAGATGTGAAAAATGCTTTCATCCAACTGTGGCTTCCTAAACTATCTTCTTTGGAGAGAGTCATAGAACCCAAGACTTATCCTTTTGTGATCATGTTTATTGGCATCAATGGAAGTGGGAAGACTACAACACTGGCCAAACTGGCGTATCAGTTTAAAAATCATGGCAAAACAGTTCTGGCCATTGCGGCAGATACATTTAGATCTGCCGCGCGAGAACAGCTTAGCAGTTGGGCCCAAAAAATTGGGATCGAGGTGTTTCAAGGTCAAAAGGGAGCAGATCCGTCTTCTGTGATTTATGATGGATTAAAGTGGGCTCGGCATCAAAAATCAGAAGTTATTTTGATTGATACGGCAGGAAGGCTTCACACAAAAGTTCCTTTGCTTGAAGAAATGAAAAAAATGAAAAGAGTGATTCAAAAAGTGTCTCTGGAGGCTTCCCATGAGATTTGGATGGTTTTAGATGCCCATACAGGCCACAATGCTTTAAACCAATGTAGGCAGTTTCATGAGGCTTTAGGTGTGACAGGTCTCATTGTGACCAAAATGGATGGTTTAGCAAAAACAGGGATGGTGTTGACCTTAGCTGAAGCGCTTGCCTTGCCTATTATTTATTTAGGAATGGGGGAGAAGAAAGAGGATTTAACTCCGTTTAAAGCCCAAGCTTTCTTAGAAAGGTTATTTGTTTTTTAGGGGGCCCCTTGGTATAATGAGGTTATTAGTTGAACGTCGGAAGCGTTAAAGAAGTTAAAAATATCATAACTATTTGATTTTATTATTATTTATGGATAATCCAGATCGATGGGTGAGGCGCACCCGCTATATTATTTATCAGGGGTTTCAGCTGAGATATATCGGCGTTTTGATTGCCGCGGCCGCGGGGGCATCGATCATGATAGGGGGTATTCTCTACGCGATTGTCGATATGAATTGGGCGCTTCAAAGCGCGAAAGGGGTCATTTTATTTCCTGAGATCAAAGATTTGTGGATTCGAGAAAGAAATATGATT
>JACPST010000022.1 GCA_016193165.1 Deltaproteobacteria bacterium | reverse complement strand
AACTTTTTTTAGGCCTAAAACCTTGAATAGTACTTGAAAGCCTCTGGGCTTTAGATTAATACACAAATAAATAGATATGGGCCTGTAGCTCATTTGGGAGAGCGCTTCAATGGCATTGAAGAGGTAGCTGGTTCGATCCCAGTCAGGTCCACTTTTTGAGACAATGGGCGAACCCGAGCCCAACGGTCCAAAAGTAAAAGAGCCCTACGAGGGTTATTTTTTTGTCCTCACCAGACGAAACCCCATATTGAAGCCGCGGTCGCCCGGAGCGCGGTCGCTACGACTAGCAGATCGCAAGTCCCAAGCGTTGTGGTTCAAACCCCCACCGCGGAAAACGCGGTAAACCGACACTCCAAAATTTCCAGAATTGGCATCTAGTTGAGAAAGAGCTTTTGAATAGTCACTACTAAAGTTATCAAGTACCCACTCCCAGAGATGGCCGTGCATATCATAGAGCCCCCATACGTTTGGTTTTTTTTGCGCAACCGGATGCGTCTGATTTTGAGAATTTTCAACAAACCAGCCGTAAGCTTGAAGCGCTGAAGCATCGTAGTCACCGAATGAGAATGCGGTTTGAGTTCCGCTACGTGCGGCATATTCCCACTCCGCTTCCGTAGGAAGCCTGTAGGCGTAGCCATCGTTTGTTATCGCATTGAGTTTTTCTACAAATAATTGCGCATCATTCCAGGAAACTTGTTCCACAGGAAGAGTATCCCCCTTAAAATAAGATGGATTTTCTCCCATGATGTCAAACCACATCTTTTGAGTTACCTCTGTTGTCATTATTTCAAAGTCCTGGGTCAGTGTCACATCATGAAGAGTTTCATCCGCGTGAACTCGCCCTGGTTCTTCACTTGGACTTCCCATTTGAAATGATCCTTTTGGAATGGATACAAATGTCATCCCAAGTGCATTTGGTACAGGCTGTGTTGTAACGGGCTGCTCACCTACTTGAGGTGTTGGCTCAACAGGCTGTGCTGTAATGGCCTGCCCCCCTTCTTGAGGCGCTCCACCTTCTTCTCCACACCCGATAATGATAAAAAACGCTAAAAGAGCGCATAAAGTAAGACCCTGTTTTTTTCGCAAATGCAAAAAATTATTCATTATATATTTTTAATCCCAGCCCCAACCCACGTGATCACGCAAAGATTAAAATCTCATTAAAACTTTTCACACGACGTTCAACTACTTATTAGTATACTGACCTAAAACCGACTGTCAAAGATTGTGGATTGCAACAAGTTTTGAATGATTAAATTCTTCGGCTTAAGAGTATTTGTGTGAATTAAGATATGAAACATCTATTCGTTATTTAAAATGTTCTAGCCAAGGCTAAAGAAAGAAGAGTTCTTTTATAATCGTATCTTGCGACAGTAGAGTCATTTTTTACGTAGGTCGTAGAAAAAGAAACTCCATAGGAATTTAAAAGTTTTAAAAGGGATAGGGTATAAATTTGTTCTATATCTTTTCTGCCATCGAGATTGTCAGGAAACTTTTTAAAGGTCCAAGTCGGTTGAGATTGGAAGTGAGTTTTAAAGAAAAATGGGAAACCAAATTCCCATTCCCATAGTGCTGAAGGAGCGTAAGAAAGTGTAAAGGAAGGATCATAATGCTGTCCAATCATCACCCAGTCAGAGTTATCTTCTTTTTGCCCACTAAACGAGAAATCTGCCAAAAACTTAGATGTTGTTTGGAAATCGCGACTCCCCCAACAGAAAGGGGATTTAAGTGTAAATGAAAGTTGTTGTTGATAGAGATCATACCCGCGCTGTCCCCGGTTCCAGTTTATGGCGGTATAAAAACGATAATCCGCCGTAAAAAGACTAAATTTTCCTGAAGGGACCTGATAGCTGGGTTGCAAAAGTAAAGAATTAGATTGGCTGACTTCATCTGAAACTAGGGGATCACTCACAATACCAGAAGTAGTTTCAATGGTTAAATTACTATCATAACCATATCCCAGAGAAGTTATTAAAGACCATTTTTTTTCTTTAATAGAGTCTAAACGCTTTAAAAAACTTTCAGTCGTTTGTGTCAAAACTGGAAAGGTGTTAATCTTTTTGGCCAACAAAAATGATTCTTTGGAAAGAGATTTATAGCGTTTAGCATAGTAACAGAGGCCTTTAAAATATTGAGCTTGCTGGGCAAACTTTTGGGAGAGCTCGTAACTTGGATCAAAGTAAGTAATAGCCCGATCCCATTTCCCTAAATCGTAATGAATAAGCCCCATTTTAAAATAGGCTTCTGGTTTAAGTTCGCCGGTGTATTGCAAGGCTAAAGAGTAAGATTCAATAGCTCTATTGTAATTTTTTTCTTTATAGAACTGATCTCCTTCTTTAAGATGGCGCTCCATGGTTTTTGCGGGGTTTTCTAAACTAAAGCATAAGGAAGAAGAAAAAATACTTAAAAGAATCCAAAAAATATGGGCACCTCTAAAAACTATATTCATAAATATCATCGGCATGAACCCTCTGAGCTTAGGGTATTGGCTGTTAAAGAGGCAATGCCGCTAACACTTTCAGAAGAAGCGTCAGAAGCTGAGGAAAGAGCTTCTTGTGAAGTCCCTTCACTTTGAATAGAGGATGTAGAACTATTCCCTTCTGACACTTGAGCGAGGGTTAAAGGTTGAGAAGGATTAAAAGTAGCTAATGGGTTTGCATCCAGCATAACAGAGACGTTAAGAGGAGCGGGGGCAATAGGAAGAAGGTGGCGATGTTTGAGAAGGTTCTGTGGTCGTAGATGGTGTGGAAGTCGATGCCTCTGTTGGTGCGGAAAAGGGTTCTTTTGTATCTTTGGCTGTGGTTGAAATGGTATACATTGCGCCAGAGGGCACTGTTACGGCAGCTTTGCTATCTAGAGAAGCAAGCAGTAGTTGCGGGGGCAAAACTTTGATGTCTCCATTGGCCTGTAAAATAGAGGTTTGAAGAGAACATCCAGTCCCCCCTTCTTCACAAACTTCTTGTACAGACAGTGTGATGATAGAGCCTCGAATGCCGATAACGGCGTTAGGTGTTTTAACCCGGACATCTGTATCTTTTTCCAGTTTATCTACAATTAACGAAAGAATTCCTTTGGAAAGTTCGATAATGACACTTTTTCTTCCTCCTTCCGTGAGGATTTCTGGATTGAGACGAAATTGGCTGTTTTCAAATACAAAAACAGAGACTTTTGCTATTTTATTTTTCTGAGGTTTAACTTTTTTAAGTAAAAGCTTCGCGGTACTTAAGTCTCCGGTCTGGGTAATATCGTGAACAAAGAGTTGCAGAGCAGGTTTAGCAGAAAAAGTTTTTTTCTCCCGGATGATTTTGACTTGTTCTGCTTTGCCATTAATTTCAACAACGTTTCCTACATCAGCTACATTAGCCACATTAGAAAGAGTAGCCCATGTATAAAAAGGAAGCAGAAGGATACTGAGCAATACCAATTTAAAACATTGAATGGACATTTTTTTTTAAGTATACTACAAATAATTTCCATGCACATTTCTTTTTTCAAAAGGTATTTTGCGGTTGTAGTAATGGCTTTTGTCCCTCTTTTGCTGAACCTTGCTTGTGGAAGGGATTCCTTAGAACTTTTAGGTTGGCAGCGCTCTCAAAACTGTGGAGTGGGCTCTCTTCTTTTATCTTCTCCAAGTTTGATGGCGGCATGCCCAACAACGTCTACCAAAGTTACACATGATTTTAATGGAGATGGGATTGCAGATGTCCTTGTGGGGGCGAATGGAGATGATGATGGGGGGGATAATGCAGGAGCTGTTTATATTTTTTATGGTTCCACCTCCTTAGCTTCTTCGATTGACGCCTCTCTTGCCAATGTCAAACTCATTGGCGAAGATGCATCTGACGCTTTTGGCATCTCTGTTTCCGGGGCGGGCGATGTCAATAAGGATGGCATCGATGATATCCTTGTGGGGGCAAGTTTGGATGACGATGGGGGGAGTGCTTCAGGTGTCGCCTTTATCTTTTATGGCTCAGCCTCTTTAGCCTCATCCATTGATGGCTCAGCGGCCAATGTCAAACTCATTGGTGAAGATGCAAGTGACCGCTTTGGCAACTCTGTTTCCGGGGCGGGCGATGTCAATAACGATGGCTTCGCGGATGCCATCGTGGGGGCGCATCTGGATGATGATGGGGGGGCGGATGCAGGAGCTGCTTATATTTTTTATGGTGCCACCTCCTTAGCTTCTTCGATTGACGCTTCCTTGGCCGATGTCAAACTCATTGGCGAAGATGCATCTGACCTTTTTGGCTTTAGTGTTTCCGGGGCAGGCGATATCAATAACAATGGCATCGCGGATGTCCTGGTGGGGGCATATCAGGATGATGATCATCTGGATGATGATGGGGGGGCGGATGCAGGAGCTGCTTATATTTTTTATGGTGCCACTTCCTTAGCTTCTTCGATTGACGCATCCCTTGCCAATGTCAAACTCATTGGCGAAGATGCAAGTGATAAATTTGGCTTTAGTGTTTCCGGGGCAGGCGATGTCAATAACAATGGCATCGCGGATGTCCTTGTGGGGGCGTATCAGGATGATGATGGAGGGTCTAATGCGGGAGCTGCTTATATTTTTTATGGTTCCACCTCCTTAGCTTCTTCGATTGACGCTTCCTTGGCCGATGTCAAACTCATTGGTGAAGATGCATCTGACGTTTTTGGAAACTCTGTTTCTGGGGCGGGAGATGTCAATAAGGATGGCTTCGCGGATATCCTTGTGGCAGCGCGCCTGGATGATGATGGGGGGAGTAATGCAGGAGCTGCTTATATTTTTTATGGTTCCACCTCCTTAGCTTCTTCGATTGACGCCTCTCTTGCCAATGTCAAACTCATTGGCGAAGATGCAGATGACACTTTTGGCAGAAGTGTTTCCGGGGCGGGCGATGTCAATAACGATGGCTTCGCGGATGTCCTTGTGGGGGCGTATCAGGATGACGATGGGGGAAGCAGTTCTGGGGTCGCCTTTATCTTTTATGGATCCACTTCTTTAGCTTCTTCTATTGATGGCTCAGCGGCCAATGTCAAACTCATTGGCGAAGATGCAGGTGATCAACTTGGCATCTCTGTTTCCGGCGGGGCGCAGTAAATCTCTCTTTAGCTTTCTCATCAAGAATATCTTCTAACTTTCCTTGGGAATATTTTTAGTTAGATTTTCGCCAATCTGAGCTTTGTGATAGAGTAAGCCTTATTTTTTTGACTGAAGATTTTCTACCCGCTGCTGCACCAATTTGGATTCTTCTACCTCGCCTATTTTTTTAAGCAGAGACGCATAGGCATTCAGTGATTTTGACAGATGCTCATAATTTTGTTCAGGCTTTTCTTCCATGATCGCAATACTTTTTAAGTAATAGGACTCCGCCTGAGAAAATTTTCTCTGCTCATGATAAAGCGCAGCTAAATTATTGAGCGCTGTTTCCACGTGAGGATGGTTCAGTCCAAATGTCTTTTCAAATGTGGCCAATGCTTTTTTGAACAGGGATTCTGCTCTTACATATCGCTTCTGAAAGTAATAAATTTCTCCAAGATTATTTTGAGTAATTGCGACTTGTGTATGACTGGATCCCAAAGCTTTTTCTCTGATCGTTAATAATTTTTGTGCCACCGGTTCAGCTTTTGCGTATTTGCCCTGGACATAATAAAGATCAGCCAATTGATCTAACATTTTTTCAACAATACGATGAGAAGGCCCAAATCTTTTTTCGTTCGTCTGAAATGCCTGTTCCAGGAGAACTTCTGCTTTCTCAAATTTCTTCCCATGATGATAAATTTGAGCCAGATCGTATTTGATATCTGTTGTTTCAGGATGATTTGATCCCAATAGTTTTTCTTTGACGGGAAGAGATTTTTCAAATAAAGGTTCTGCTTCCGAATATTTCTTCTGAATAAAAAGTATACTCGCAAGCCTGCTTTGCATCGCGGAGATTTCAGAGGGATCTTTATCTGAATGCTCTTCTTTCACAGCCAACGCGTTTCTGAACAAAGGTTCGGCTTCGACGTATTTTTTTTGCATAAAATAAATATTCGCAAGGTGATGTTGAAGTACCGCGGCCTCAGCATGATTTTTTGAAAGTATCTGCGCAAAAAGTCCTTCCGCGTTTTTGTATTTTTTTTGAAAATAGAAACTTTGGGCTAATTTAAATTTTAAGTCTACAACTTCAGCATGATCTGATCCCAAAGCGGCGCTTTTCAGTGCCACAAGACTTTCTAAAAGCGGCTCAGCTTTTTCATATTGATGTTGAGTATAATAGACTTCAGCCAAATGATCTTTGAACTCATCTTCTCTGACTTTGAATAATTTTTCAAGAAGCGGCTGAGCTTTTTCAAAATTTCTTTTTGCGTAATATATTTCCGCCAATTGATTTGATATCCAAATGACTTCAGGATGATTTGGCCCCAAAGCTTTTATTCTGACTGCAAGCACCTTTTCAAAGAGGGGGCCTGCTTTGTCATCCTCTTTTTGGACATGATAAATATGCGCCAAATGATTTTGAGAGGATGTGATTTCCAGATGATCTGATCCTAAGATTTTTTGCCTTACAGAGAGTGATTTTTCCAGAAGATCTTTAGCCTCCTCGTAATTTTTTTGAACATAATAAATATCTGCCAGAGTGTTTTGGAGACGCGCAACCTCTGGATGATCGGATCCTAAAGTATGTGCCTGAATATCTATTATTTTCTTCAGAAGACCAGAAGCTTTATCCTGTTTTTTCTCCAGATAATAAATATTCGCGAGATATGTTTCTATGTCAGTGAGGTCAGGATGATTTGATTCCAAAGTCTCTTTCATGATAGCCAGCGATGTATTGAATAACGGCTCAGCCTTTTTATATTTTTTTTCAATGTAATAAATATGAGCCAGATAATATTTGAGCCTTCCTATTTCCGGATGGTTTGATCCTAATATCTTCTCTCTTACAGGCAGGGCTTCTTCGAGAAGAGCGGCCGCCTTATCATAGCGTTTTTGAAAATAATAAATTTGCCCAAGATAAGAAAGTATTCTTGCCACCTGAGGATGATTTTTGTCCAAACCCTCTTTACTTTCGGGGAGCATTTTTTTAAAAAGCAGTTCGGCTTTCTCATATTTTTTCTGAGTATAATAAATAAGAGCCAGATGATATTGAAGATTTCTTATTTCGGGATGGCTTGTCCCTAATACCTTTTCCCTGCTGGGAAGAGATTTTTCAAAGAGAGGAAGGGCATCATCATATTGACCCTGAGAAAAGTGTATTTCTGCAAGATCACTTAATAAAATTGCAATGTTGGGATGGCCGGGACCCAGCTTTTTTTCAGCAAGTTTTAGAGCTTCTTTGGTAATCTTTAAAGCGTCAGAATAGCGTTCCTCTTTTAAGAGTGTTAGTGCCTCTGCGCGCAGTGATTTCCAGGATTGCCCTTTCTCTTTTTTCATTTCTCCCGCATTTATCTGCATTACAGCCAGCTGTAATGTAATGAAAATACTTGTCACAACCCAAAAAATGTCCTTAGAATAGGTTTTAATCTTCATGTGAGCCCCCCTTTCATATATTATGTAAGCCTTTTCGGCAGAATTAATTTAATCTTTAATTAATTTATTTGAGCGTAGGAAGATGCTTGGCCGGTGAGATTATAATTTCAAAACCGCATTTCCACTTGCGATATGAATTCATTATTGTTGAGACTGTCCGGTTTTGAGCCTGTTTCTTCCATATTCCAATGAAATTCATTTCTAAAGGTCACAA
>JACPST010000082.1 GCA_016193165.1 Deltaproteobacteria bacterium | reverse complement strand
GGGACGATAGCGTAAATTCATTCTTCGGGTTTGAAAATCCTCAAAATTTGAACAAGAAGAAATTTCTCTATAGCAGTTTTGGCTCGGAAACCATACTTCTAAATCATAGGTTTTGGCCGCGGAAAATCCCATATCTGAAGCGCAAAGACTTACGACCCGATAGGGGAGATCAAGCCGTTGTAAAATTTTTTCAGCATCTTGAGTTAATTTTTCAAGTTCTTCATAAGAGCTTTCAGATTCCACAATTTTTACAATCTCAATTTTATTGAATTGATGTTGGCGAATGAGTCCTTTAACATCTTTTCCATAAGAGCCCGCTTCTCGCCTAAAACAAGGCGTATAGGCTGTTAAATATAGGGGAAGTTGGCTTTTGTCTAAGATTTCATCTCGATAAATATTGGTGAGAGGGACCTCTGCGGTTGGAATTAAATAATACTCTGTATCTTGGACTTTAAATAATTCTTCTGAAAACTTAGGAAGTTGTCCTGTGCCGATCATGGCGGTTCGGTTGACCATAAACGGAGGAAGGATTTCTTGATAGCCCCCTTCTTTCGTATTGATGTCGAGCATAAAATTAATTAGAGCCCGTTCAAGTTTTGCTCCCCATCCTTTTAAAAGAGCAAAACGGCTTCCTGCGATTTTGGAAGCTCTTTCAACATCGATGATCCCTCGTTTTTCTCCTAAAACGAGATGATCTTGAGGGGTAAAATTAAATTTTGGGAGAGTTCCCCACTTTCGAATCTCTTTATTATCTTGGCTGTCTTTTCCTGGCGGGACGGAATCATGGAGAAGATTGGGGACATTCAGGAGAATATCTTTAATTTTTTCTTCTTCCTGACCCAGAGCTATTTCGAATTGTTTAATACGATCCGAAACTCCTTTCATTTCAGAAATTTGGCGAGAGGCATCTTTTTTTTCTTTTTTTAGTTTTGCAATTTCTTCAGAAACTTTATTTTGTTCTTGTCTGAGTTTTTCACTTTCAACGATAATCTTTTTTCTCTAACATACGGCTAACAGTAGCATTTCCAGCCATCTCATTCAAGAATTTAGAATCGTTTCAGCTCTTGAAGGAATTTTTTGACTTGATCAATGTTGGACGCATCTGGACTCACGCGCATGAAATTTTCAAAGGCCTCAATGGCGTCACTTTTTCGTTCTAAGTGTTTGTAAATAAGTCCCAGTTGAAAATAAGCTTCACCTCGGTTGGGGTCCTTTTCTAAGGCGGTTTTATAAAACTCAATTGCTGTTTCAAAATGGGCCAGGTGTTGGTGAATCCTTCCTAAGTTTAAATAAGCATCGGCATTCGAAGGATCTAGTCGAATAGTCATTTGATATTGGCTTTGAGCTTCTTCAAATCTTCCTTGTTGAGTTAAAAGATTGGCCAAGGCCATATAGGGTTCTTTGAGATAGGGATTGATTTTAATTTCTTTTTTAAATTCTTCTTCCGCGGTTTGGGCATTATTTTCATCTAACAAAAGTAAGAGTTTTCCGGCATAGGTATGAGCCAAAGGATAATTTTCATTAATCTGAATCGTAAGTTTAAATTCAGAAAGCGCTTCCTCTAAAGCGCCAGTTTTAAATTGAATTTTCCCTCGTTCAAAGTACCATCTTGCATCAGAAGGATCGATCTTAATTAACTTTTTATAGATGTCGAGAGAGGCTTTGGTTTGTTCTAAAGCATCATAGGTGAGCGCTAAGCCTTCTAAAGCATCCATATTATTTTCTTCTAATCTGATAGCCTTCAAATACATTTCTTTTGCAAAGCTATAATCTTTTCCCAGATAGTAAAGTCTTCCTAGGCCGCTGATGTAGTGACTATTGAGAGGATCCGCGGAGCTTAATTTTTTTAGATGATCCACGGCTTGTGATTTTAATCCCTGTTCAAAGTAAAGCTCTGCTACTTCGGTTTGGATTTTAACCTCTGAGGGTTTTAATTTAAGGGATTTTAAAAAATATTTTTCTGAAGTTTTATATTCTTTCTGAAGTCTTAAAAGATGAGCCAATTGAAAATGAGAATCAAAGTTTTCAGGATCCAGTTCTGTTGATTTTTTATATTCTGAAATGGCTTTTTCTAAATCTCCTTTTTGAGCATAGTAATATCCTGAAAGGGCATAAATAAGTGCGGATCGGGGTTGAATAGTTTTTACTTTTTCAATATACGCAAGGGCTTTACCAAAATCAAAATAACGAATGTGAATTTTAGCAATGGCAACATAGGATTCTATATGGGTGCCTTTAATTTTAAGCGCCTTTTCATATTCACTGAGAGCATTTTTCCATTTTTTTTGTTTTTCAGAAATCTGGCCCATTTGAAAATGAGCCAAAAAGTTTTTAGGATCTGCTTTGAGAGCCGCGTGATATTGAGCCAAAGCATCGACAAGTCGGTTTTCATCGAGGTAGCGATTACCGATGGTTAAGAAATGAAGTGATTCTTCGCTAATTTTTAAATCTGCCGGTAACTCCGCAAGCGACTGATCTTGACTAAGTTTTTTAAAGGCAGAGGTATAGGTGTCATTATGGGGCTCAAGCTCGAAAGCTTTTTTATATTCTTTCAGCGCAAAGTCGAGTTGTTTTCCTTCTTCATAAATCCAGCCCAAATGATAATGAGCTTTGGCGAGATCCGAGGTTAATAAAAGAGAAGGAAATTGAGTGACCAGTCTTAAATTTGTCTCTGCTTTGATTAAGGCATTGAAGGTTTGAATATCAATGAGGCTGACTTCCAGACGACTTAAAGCATGGTCGGGATGGAGATTAAGCCCAATCCAGTAGATCTCATACGCTTTTTCAGGTTCATTTTTCTTTTGATACGCTTTGCCTAATAAAAAATGGCCACGGGCTAAAGAAGGGTCTAATTCCAGAGCTTTTTCAAAAGAGTGGATGGCTTTGTCATGGGCGTCTTGGGCAAGATCTATTTCTCCTTGAAGTAAAAATGTTTCTCCATTGAAAGAATTTTTTTGAATCAAGGATTCCATCAGTTGAGAGGCTTTGAGAATTTCGTTTTTTCTAAAATACCAAAGTGCTTCCGCTTGAAGAGCTTCTTCCTGAGAAGGGGATGTTTTAAAAGCCCGGTCGATAAGCATTCGAACCGCGTTTAAATATTTTCGGTCTTTGGCGGACGCATTCCAAAGAAGAAGATAGCTTTTAGCAAGAAGGGACAAAGAAAGAGAGTCTTGAGGAAAAGCTCTAAGTCCCTCCTGAAGAAGTTGGAGGGCATCTTTATAGTCTCGCAGGGTATCTTTTGCATAAGCTTCATACGCTTTAGAGTAAAGGGACTTGGCTTTCAGAGAATCTGGCTGAGATACGGATTCAGGAGGCAGAACTACCAGAATCAGCTCTTCTTTTTTAGGAAGAGCTTTAGGCTCAGGAGAAAGTTTAAAAAGAAGGGCAACCAATGCTCCTAAAAAAAGAATGCCGATTCCCCCATACAGTAAAAACTTTTTCCGCGGCTGAGCAATGGGTTTGAGAGAACGAGGCTCTGGAAGTGGAACCGTTTGAGATTCCGCGGCTTGTGGTACGGAAGGATGGGGCAGAGGCTTTGAAGGGATAGCGCCTCTTTTTTTGGGCTTTGTTTCCTCTAGAACTTTTGTGATGTCCTCTTTTTGGGATTGGGTGAGTTCTTTGTCTTGCAATGATCCATCATGTCTTTGACGATCGCTTCAACTGTCAAAGGCTGAGAGAGTGTTCCATCGGTAGCGCGAATTTGGTAGAGTCTGTCTTTGGGGGTACGGTATTTTTCTAAAAGCTCCTTTAAGAGGTCAGAAGCCATATCTTTAGAGCCTAGCATAGGCATTGAAAAACATAAATCATTTTGCTAGTGTCGCGACACTAGGGCTAGAAGGAAGTATGAAGTCTTTTATCATTGGAACAGCAGGGCACGTGGACCATGGAAAGACAGCGTTGGTTAATGCCCTCACCGGCATAGATACCGATCGCCTGCCCGAAGAAAAAAAACGAGGAATGAGTATAGAATTAGGTTATGCGCCCCTGGTTTTGTCTGAAGATCTGACAGCTGGAATCGTGGATGCTCACGGCCATGAAAATTTGGTGAGAACCATGATTATGGGGGCCACTCAGATCGATTTGGCTCTCTTTATTGTAGCAGCCAATGAAGGAATGAAGCCTCAAAGTCGAGAGCATTTGACCATTCTTTCTCTGTTAGGCCTTCAGCACACCCTTTTAGTCATGACTAAAAGTGATTTGGTGGAAAAAGAAAAGCTTTCTTCCCTAGTTGAAGCGATTCGAAAAGAAGCCCAAGGGACTTTTTTAGAAAACGCTCCTGTGATTTTTACTTCTTCAGTGACTGGCGAAGGCATAGAAGTCCTCAAAGAAGAAATTCGAAAACAAGCCATATCCATTTTATCTCAGACCAGAGCCAACCAGAGCCTTCGGATTCCTATTGATCGTGTTTTTTCTCTGCCCGGATTCGGGACGGTGATTACAGGCCCTCTTCTTTTTGGATCGGTATCTTTAGAAGAAGAGATTGAAATTTTCCCCATTGGAAAAAAAGCCTTTGTCAGACGGATTCATGCTTATGGAAAAGAGGTTGCTTGCCTTCAAGCGCCCAGTCGTGTGGCATTAAATTTAAGAGGAGTCTCTCGGGAAGAACTTAAAAGAGGGGATCTCATTGGAAAACCTCATTCGTTTAAACCTGTAACAAAGGCCACAGCACAGATAAAATTTCTAAAGAAAAATCATAATCTCTCTGAATGTATGTTTCACAGTGGAACCACAAAGACCTCTGTTTGGATTAAGAAAGACCTTAAGAGTCAAAGTTATTTTTTAAAATTCT
>JACPST010000081.1 GCA_016193165.1 Deltaproteobacteria bacterium | reverse complement strand
TAAAAGTTGTCATCGGTTTTTTGATTATTCTCTTTGCGCTTTTGGATCTCTTTCCTAAAATGTTCCCTCTCAATTTTGGAAATAAAGCTTTAAGTTTGGGAGGTGTTCTGAGTGGATTTTTTGGAGGATTGTCTGGCCATCAAGGCGCTTTTCGAAGTACGATTTTGCTTAAATTTTCTCTTCCCAAAGAAGTATTTGTGGCCACCAGCATTACGCTTGCTTTTTTTGTCGATGCAGGACGAATCACTATCTATGGGATTAACACGATCCCTTTGTTGATCGAGGGAAATCATCTGTATGTCATTCTCGCAGGGATGGGGGCTGCTATTTTAGGTTCTATCATTGGTAATCAAATTTTGAAAAAAATCACCATGGGGTTTATTAATGGCGTAGTTGCCATCCTACTTTTTATCATTGCCATTCTTCTCATCTTGGGGATTATTTAAATTTAAGTACCTCTTTTCTTCCCATCGGATTTTATGTTTCAGCTTAATAATGTTGAAGAGGATGCTCTTTTGAGGTCACAATTTGTGACCTCAAACAAAGGTCGTGGCGGACGGCGTTATCTGCCCTATGTTTTTAGAGCATTGCGAAATCTTTTAAATCCACCTTTTAAAGAGAAGTCGGAAAGACAAATAGGATTTAAAAATGAGAAGTAGAGAATACGAGATAACATGCATGCCCATGCTAGTATGTATACTTCCACCACGTTATTCTGAGGCCTGAAAGGCCGAAGAATCTCAGGCTTTGATTTAGATTGTACTTCACCCTTCCACAGTCTGGATTTTCAGTGGAAGCAGACTCCTTGATTTTCTCAATTTTTCAAAAAATCAGGGGTTGTAATCGACAGTCATCAATAGGGTGATTTTTTTCTGAGTTCTTTTTCAGATTCAAGTATTTCATCAATTCTTTGGTCTAGCTCTTCTTGTGTAAGATTAGGATGTTTTTTTCTCCACTGTTCTTGTTTGTCGTCCATCCACTTCAGAAGACCTGGATCTTCATCACTTAATTCCAGCACCTCTTTTGACTCAGGCGGAGTTTTCACAATACGTCCCTCAATAATATATTCATCATCTTTTATTTTTTGGTTTGTATTGTCTTTTGACCGCATTTCCGAAGTGGCTGCGGACTTCTTTTTCCCTCGTTTTCGATCTATCGTAATATCCATTGGCTAGTACCCTCCTATAGGCATCAATGATTTTAGGTTTTTCATTAGGAAACAGTTTAAGATCACCAGTCTCAAAGATCCCTCTAAAAAGAAATGCAGCATGTCGAAAAAGAGCTCTGAGATTCGCATTATTAAGGTATTTCTCATATTCTTTATCTTTGTCCCAATGATATGAATCATAGCGTCCCTCGTATTCTTCATCAATACGTTTTTTATCCTTGAGCCATTGTTCTTTAATAGCTTCAAGTTCTTCATCTGTATAATGAGTTGCATATTTTCCCATGACCTATAAATCCTGGCTGTTTGTATCTTATGAGTTTGTCTTCTTCAATAAAAAAAGACTTTATAAAACTAGAAAAATATGCTTACATTGAATGTGTTGTGTTGTTGTAAAATTATTTTGAAAAAAACCAGGAGGTTCTATGAAAAAAATTTTGGTTTTGTCAATTATTACCCTGTTCCTTAATAATGGGATTGTTTTTGCTACAATATCTGAAGTTGATAATCTTAAGCTTAATGTTTCTTATTTAAAAAAGAACACAAATGATACTGAAAAGATGGCGCTTAATATTCCGGTGATACCCTCTTCAGTTTTTGATTTTGTGGCAAACAATCTAAAAGTGGAAGTCATTTATAACCGTTTGGATGACGGAAAGTCGACACCAAAAACAGCTGAATTACAATTTAAAATTTTTAAAGGAACCAATTTAATATCTTCTCCTAAGATGAAAATCCTTGCGGATCAACAAGCCAGTATGGAAGTTGATGGAAAAGATACTAAACTTAATATCTCAGCACTTTTTCATTCTGAATAAACGATTGTTCCAGACTACGAATCTGAAGCAGATGTTGAAAAAATATTGCATCTGCTACTTCGTCAGCCATGTAACCATTGTTGTTGTGTGCCTTTCATCTTATTAGTAATCTAAACCACGAGATCCTTCGGGCTCTGCTCTCAGGATGACAAGTAGAACACATAATAACTCATCATCATCATTCGAATTGACTTGTCAGTGGATCTCGCCTAAAAAAACATAATTGATGACTTATTAAGGGGAAGCTGGTGAAAATCCAGTACTGTGCCGCAACGGTAAACTTCATGGGGAAGTAAGTCCGAACACCTTAATAAAGTCAACCATCTCCCGTGCAGGAGGGCAAAAATGATTTCTTTTAAAATTTCTCTCTTCCTTATAATAGCGACATTTTTCATGTGCCAAATTTCCTTTGCCCAAGATCCTGAATGTGAAAAATTTCTTGATGCGCCAGGAAAAGTATCACAAGTCTCTATTCAAAATCCCACAGGAGATTCTTCTTCTCAGGGACTTCATTTAAAACATTTTTGGGATCAAAAAAGAGGGTATGTCATTACGCTGGCCACATGGTCAGGCGGGATGTTTTTGGCGAGTCAGCTGGGAGGAGACACTCTTTCTTTTTTGCTGGGCTGTGCCGTGGCGATCTTAGGAAGCCCCATTTTGGAACAAGTGACTTCCAGGTTTAGGCATTTGGCTTTTTATCCTCATGGCAACACTCCAGGACAGATGGAGTCTGCTTTTGGCAAGCAATGGCTTCAAACACAAGGGACGTTTTCTCTGAATGCGCAGATGAGTCGAAACTTGCATATTGAAGCGTTGCAACTCATTCAGAATTACTTGCCACCCGGACTTATTGTTTTGCTCCAAGAAAACCCAGAGCTGGCTCAAAAACTTATTTCAGATAAGCTTATTGAGCTTTCTCAAATCTTTGGGGAACATTTGGAAGATCTTCCCTATGATCATCCCCAAATTTCCAGAGCCGTTTTTAATGCGATTGTGCAGCACCTCGAAGATCGAGAGAGCTGGCTTCAACATATGTTACAAACAGAAGAACCCCATCTTAAACCCAACAAAAAAATCCTCACTTTTTGGCTCTTGCAGGTTGGGTTGACGCAATAATTTGGCTATGTTAGTTCCCAAGGGATGAAAGATGCCATCTCTGTTTTATCTACGATGGGTTCGAAAAAAGAAGCTCAGAACTTAGCTAAGATTTTAGTGAAAGAAAAGCTTGCCGCCTGTGTGCAGCTTGTGCCAGGGCTGGAATCTTTTTATTTTTGGCAAAATAAACTATGTCAGGACAAAGAAGTTTTAATGATCATTAAAAGTCGAAGAGTTTTATTTTCTAAACTTGTGAAAACCATTAAAAAACATCATTCTTATGAAATCCCCCAAATCTTAGCTCTTCCGATTGTGGGCTCTACGGCTTCTTATTTCCGATGGATGAAAAATTCTTTAGCTTCCAAGTAACCACTGTCGATGGAAAAGCCCGATGCGGAGTTTTACAAACCCCCCATGGTGTAATCGAAACCCCAGTTTTTATGCCGGTGGGCACACAAGCTACAGTAAAAACCATGTCTCCCAAAGAATTAGAAGAGATCGGGGTCTCGGTCATTTTAAGTAACACGTATCATTTGATGCTTCGGCCTGGACAAGACATCATTAAAAAAATGGGGGGGCTTCATG
>JACPST010000080.1 GCA_016193165.1 Deltaproteobacteria bacterium | reverse complement strand
TGTTCTCCTAATAGGTTAAATATAAGTTATCCTCAGTTAATGCCTCTTCTGCTATTTTCTTATTATAATAAGAAATAAATATAGTAGTAGTAGTAGTACCTGTGGATTTGTTCATAACACACCCAAGCATTTGTAATCAATGACTTTTATCATGTGGACAAACTGTGGATATAAAAGTTGATAAATACCCCTATGCTGTGGAATTTTAGAATAATCCCCATGTACGCACAGAAAAATCCACAGGGTATCCACAGCTTTTTGCAACCAAACTTTTTCACAATGCCTTGTTGATGATTTTATATACATAGTGTTATTTCGGGGTGTCCAAAAGGGGGCTTTTCCACAGAACAGCGCAAAGGCACGCATATTTTTAGAGTAGGAAACAAAAAATAGCGATTTGCTAAAATGTGGAGAAGTGAAGCAACCCCATGAAAAGACATGTGTTTTATATGTGAACAAAGCAGATTTAAAATATTTTTCCTAAATATTTTTAAAAAATTATACACAGAACATCCACACCCTATCCACAATCTTGTACACAGCTTTATCAATAGTTTTGGCTTTCTACAATTCTTTCTATAGAGCCTAAGTCTTTCTTAAAAACAGGATCGTCTGTCGACATTTGCGAAATTTTTCGAACCGCATGCATCACTGTGGAATGGTCCTTCCCACCAAAAAACTTTCCAATTTCTGGGAAAGACTTTTGAGTATATTTTCGGCAAAGATACATGGCAACCTGTCTAGGATGGGAGAGAACTTTCATTTTTTTCTTAGATTTAAGATCTATGATTTTAACATTATAGAAATTAGCCACATTTTTTTGAATATCATCTAAAGAGATAGAAGCCGATTTTTGTTGAATAACGTTTTTAAGAACTTCTTTGGCAAGATCAATGCTCACCTCCATTCCTGTTAGAGAAGCAAACGCCCCAATGCGAATTAGAGAGCCCTCTAGCTCTCGCACATTGGATTTGATGTGGGTGGCTAAATAAATAGCAACATCATCTGGAAGATAAATATCATCGCTTTCAGCTTTATTTTTAAGAATGGCAATACGTGTTTCCATTTCGGGAGGCTGAATATCCGCAATTAGACCCCACTCAAATCGGGTTCGAAGGCGCTCCTCCAGCCCCGTAATATCTTTAGGAAATTTGTCGCTTGTTACAACAATTTGTCTTCGTGAACCATGGAGCGTATTAAAGGTGTGAAAAAATTCTTCTTGGGTTCGATCTTTTCCAGCAATAAATTGAATATCATCCATTAACAGAACATCACATTGATCTCGATATTTTTTTCGAAACTGCTCCATTTTTTCATAACGAAGACAGTTAATCAGTTCATTCATAAAGCGCTCAGAAGCAATGTAGCAAATACGATAGTTAGAATATTTTCTTTGAATGTGGTTTCCAATAGCATTTAAAAGATGTGTTTTTCCCAGCCCCACCCCCCCAAAGATGAAAAGAGGATTGTAGCTTCCTCCGGGTTGTTCTGCCGCGGCATAGGCCGCAGCATGAGAGAATTGATTGCTGGTTCCAACGACAAAATTTTCAAACGTATATTTGGGATTTAAAACATCTGCTCCTTGAGGTTTAGGCTGAGATACGTGGACAGAAACAGAAGCGGGCGTCACTGAAGCCTGAGGGAGTCCGGCTTCTTGTTGAATAATTTTTTCAGCAGGCTCAGGCACTGCCCCAGACTTAAAGATAAGCTCATAGGGGCGATTGGTCATCTGTTTTAAAAGGTCCTTGATATAAGAAAGATAATTATCATGAAACCATGTTTCATAAAAATTATTAGGAGTTCCCAGCTCTATCACCGTATCTGAAATAGATAAAACCTTTGTGGGCTCGATCCAAATTCGATAACTATGAGATGGGACTTTTTCTTTGAGTTTTTCTAAAATCTGATCCCAAAGATGATTCATGCAATCCTTGCCGTTTTTATTACACAATACCTAAAAAATTTTTGAACGGCTTAAACTATCAAAAAGAAAAATGCTTTTCAAGCAAAAGATGTTTTTTTATTTTTCGCCTGAGAAATTGATCGAGAAGTCGTTGACAATATTTTAAAAGTATGGTCTAGGCTTAAAAAAGATATGAAACGAACATACCAGCCGAGCAATAGCCGAAGACTTAAAAAGCACGGATTCTTAAAGCGCCAAGCTTCTCCAGGAGGAAGAAATGTTTTAAGAAGACGACGTGCCAAAGGGCGCCATGTCCTGACGGCGCAAATTGCGACGAAATAATCTCTAACGCATGACAAGATATACTTTTTCAAAAGTCCAAAGAATTTTAAGGCGGGCTGAGTATCAATTTGTTTTACAAGGGGGGACTCGATCTTTAACAGAACATTTTATTTTATTTTATCTGTCCAACAACAGGGAAACCAACAGGCTAGGACTTGTTGTAAGCAAGAAAGCAGGGAACTCTGTGCAAAGAAATAGGCTGAAAAGAGTTCTTCGAGAATATTTCAGGCTTCAAAACGGCCAAGATTCTTATCAAAAGCCCTTTCACGACCTCGTGTGTATCAGTAAAAAAAACGTAAGAAGCATAACGTACCAAAAAGTATGTGGAGAAATGAAAAAATTTTATGAAAAAGAGTTTTATCTTGGTCCTTACGCTGTATCAAAGGACACTCTCACCGCTTCTACCTAGAAGCTGTCGTTTTGTTCCTTCTTGTTCGCAGTATTCTAAAGAAGCGCTGGAAAAAGGGGGGCTCCTCAGGGGACTTTTTTTGACCGCAAAAAGACTTCTGAAATGCCATCCACTATCTGAAGGAGGATGGGATCCTGTCCTGTGAATTAAGATGAATTTTGGCGATGGAATGGAAAAAAGAGCGCTATTGGCCGTTGTGATTTCTCTGGCCATTTTAATAGCATGGCAGATGTTTTTTTTGAAGAAAGTTGCTCCGCCTCCTGCTCAAAAAACAGAAACCACAACGCATCCAGAAAGCCCAGCTCCAGTCCAACCACCGATGGAAGAGAAAGGCCGTTCTCTTTTTCCTTCTCTTCAAAATGAGACAGAGAAGAAGGCTGGGCTTGACGAAGAAGAATTTATCGTCGAAACAAAGCTGTATAAAGCCGTGTTTTCAACACATGGGGCGGCTCTTAAAAGCTGGAAACTTAAGAACTATAAAACAAAAGTTGGAAAAGACGGAGAAGACATTGAGCTTATTACGCAGAAGAATCCTTCTTTGTATCCCCTGTCTTTGTATTTTTCAGATCCAAGCTTTCAGGATTTAAAAGACCTAGACTACGAACTTGAAGAGCAGGCCCCATTGCTCCTTCGCTTTTTATATCAGGAAGGGGGGGTGAAGATAGAAAGGCTTTATGAGTTTTATCCTGAAAAATATCAATTTAAACATGATGTAAAAATTTGGCTTAGAAAAAATAACTTTAAGGGCGATGTCTTTGTGGGTCTTTCAGAAGGTTTTTTAGAAACACACAAAGGAAATATTTTAACAGCTCCTTACGCGGATGTTAGAAATTTTATTTTTCATCATCAAAACAAAACGAAACGTCAAAAAATTTCAGGATTTAAGGATGAAAATGAGGTCCGCTCCGTCATAAACTGGGCGGGCATTGAAAATAGATATTTTCTTTCCTCTCTCATGAACGACTCTGACATCGTAAGGCCTTATTTACTCATGTCTGGCTCTCAGACGGGAGCAGAGCTGATTCAACTTCAATATCCTTTTTATAAGGATCCGCAAAAAGAGTTTTTTGAACTTAAAATGAAAGGTTATTTTGGGCCTAAAAAGGTTGAATTTTTAAAAGAAACGGGACGGGGACTTGAAGAAGCGATTGATTTTGGAATTTTCTCCGTTATCTGCCTTCCTCTTTTAAAAACAATGAACTTTTTTTATAAGTTTATTCCAAATTATGGCATAGCTATCCTTCTTTTGACGCTTCTAATCCGCATTTTATTTCATCCCCTCATTAAAAAAAGCTATGTTTCCATGAGAGAAATGCAGCGTCTTCAGCCCCAGATAGCAAAGATCAAAGAAAAACTTAAGGATAATCCACAACAAATGAATAAAGAGGTGATGGATTTAATGAAAGCGAACAAAGTAAATCCTTTGGGAGGGTGCCTCCCCCTTTTAATTCAAATGCCGATCTTTTTCGCGCTCTATCGCGTGCTTTATAACGCGATATAACTTTACCACGCGCCTTTTTTTGGATGGATCCATGACTTATCTAGCAAAGATCCGTATTACATTATGCCTGTTTTAATGACGGTGGCGATGTTTTTTCAGCAAAAAATGACTCCGACAACCACCGCAGATCCCATGCAGCAAAAAATGATGCAATTTATGCCCGTGATTTTTGGTTTTTTTATGATTGCCCTTCCTTCGGGGCTTGTGGTTTATATTTTATTTAGCACCGTTCTTCAAATTGCCTCCCAATATTTAGTAAACCAAGATTTAATTAAAAAGGGTCTATAAAATTTTTATGCAAGTGCCTCTCTCAGATACGATCGCGGCTATTTCTACGCCTCAAGGACAAGGGGCCATTGGCATTGTTCGAATCAGCGGGCCTAAAGCATGCGAGATTTTGAAGCCTATTTTTATTCGAAAAAATAAGGGGCACTTAAAGCCCCATCGCTTCATACGAGGCTCTATTCAAGAGGGCAAAGAAATTTTAGATGATGTCTTGGTCGCGTTCATGCCAGAGAAAAAATCTTATACAGGAGAAGAACTTATCGAAATTCAAGGCCATGGGTCGTCTTTTATTTTGTCTGAGATTTTAAGCTTGGTCATTCGAAAAGGAGCGCGCCTGGCTAAGCCCGGAGAATTTACGTTCCGCGCCTTTATGAATGGGAAGCTAGACCTTGCGCAAGCAGAAGCAGTTGTGGAGCTGATGGATGCAAAAAGCCGAAAAGCTCTTCAGGTGTGTCATCAACGTCTTGAAGGCCGATTTTCTAAAGAAATTTTAGAAATGAGGGATGGGCTTTTAGAGCTGTTGGTTCATACCGAAGCCTCGATTGATTTCTCGACGGAAGATATTGAAGTTTTTTCTCCCCCCGCGATGTTAGAAAAACTAAAATATATTCAAGAAAAAATGAACGCTCTTTTAAAAACGTATGAACAAGGAAGATTTCATTTGGAAGGAGTTCGGGTGGCCATTGTAGGAAGTCCCAACGTTGGAAAATCCTCTCTTTTAAATGCGCTTTTACGGTATGAGCGAGCCATTGTTGCGGAAGAAGCCGGAACAACCCGAGATACCCTGGAAGAATCTATCCATTACCGGGGAATTGAACTCAGGATGATCGATACAGCGGGGATTCGACAAACCAATCATGCGATAGAAAAAATAGGGATTCAGCGTTCGGTTAAAAAAATAAGGGAAGCAGATATTGTCTTGGTAGTCTTAGATGCAAGCCAAGAGCCGCGTGCAGAGGATTTTGAGATTTTAGATGTCATAGAACAAGGGGGGCAAAAGAAAAAAATTTTAGTGTTCAATAAAATGGACTTGGGTTTAAATATAGACTCACAAGCTATCTTAGGAAAGTTTTTATCCCCCCATCTTTTTATTTCTGCTCTGCTTCGACAAGGAACCGAAGAATTATTAGAGATTTTATATAGAGAAGTTATTCAAGGCGACCTTAATTCAGAAAATATTTTGTTAACCAAACTAAGACACAAAGATTCCTTGGAAAAGGCTCTCGGCTATGTCTTCTCTTATGAAGAAGGATTGGCCGAGAAAAGATCTTTGGAGTTTTTAGCTGTAGACTTAAGATCGGCCATAGAAGAGCTAGAGATGATCATTGGAAAAATATCTTTGGAAGATGTTTATGACAGAATTTTTTCTTCTTTTTGTATTGGGAAATGAATAAGAGTTATCAAGTCATTGTTGTAGGAGCGGGCCATGCGGGCATTGAAGCCGCGTTAGCTTCGGCTCGTATGGAGATAGAGACGCTTCTTTTAACGATGAACTTAGATCGTCTAGGCTGGATGTCTTGTAATCCTGCTATTGGGGGTATCGCCAAAGGACATTTGGTACGTGAAGGTGATGCTTTGGGCGGGGAAATGGGAAAGAACACAGATGCTACCGCCATTCAGTTTCGGAAACTCAATCTTAGAAAAGGTCCTGCGGTTCAAGCCACTCGAGCGCAATGCGATAAAGTCTTATACGCGAAAAGAATAAAACAAGTGGTGGAGGCGCAGCCCCATTTGGATTTAAAACAAGGCTCTATTGAGCAAATTCATGTTGAAAATGGAAAAGTGAAGGGTGCCACAACTCTTATTGGAGAATATTTTGAGGCCCAGTGCATTATTGTTACAGCGGGAACTTTTTTGGATGGAAAAATTCATATTGGAGACATCAATTATCCTGCTGGAAGAGCTGGAGATCAACCTTCTATTGGGCTAGCAAAATGTTTTAAAGAGCTGGGCTTTGAAATGGGAAGGCTTAAAACAGGAACCCCCCCGAGACTTAATGCTAAAACAATTGATTTTAATAAGCTTACACCACAACACGGAGATGAGTATCCAAGTTTTTTTTCTTTTTCCACAGAAAAAATAACTCTTCCCCAGCTACCCTGTCATATAACCTACACAAATGAGAAAACACATGAAATCATTATGAAAAATATACATCTTTCAGCGATGTATAGTGGAAATATTAAAGGTACGGGACCAAGATATTGTCCTTCAATTGAAGATAAAGTTGTGCGATTTTCAGATAAACTAAGACATCAGATTTTTTTAGAACCAGAGGGATTGGATACTCATGAAATATACTGCAATGGGATATCCACAAGTCTTCCAGTGAATACTCAACTTGAGTTTATTAAAACAATTGAGGGGCTGGAGAACGCAGAGGTTATGCGACATGGCTATGCCATTGAATATGACTTTATTTTTCCAACAGAGCTTTATCAAACCCTAGAAACAAAAAAAATAAAAGGTCTTTTTTTAGCTGGGCAAATTAATGGGACCACGGGATATGAAGAGGCCGCGGCACAAGGACTAATGGCAGGAATTAACGCGGCATTAAAAATAAAAAATAAACCCCCTTTTATTTTAAAAAGACATGAATCTTATATTGGAGTTTTAATTAATGATCTGGTCACTAAAGGCACACAAGAGCCCTACCGCATGTTTACTTCCAGGGCTGAGTACCGCCTTCTTTTAAGAGAAGATAATGCGGACTTAAGACTTAGAGAATATGGATATCGTTTGGGGCTGGTGGGAGATTTAGAATATCAAAAGTATTGTACCAAGAAGGAAAAAATTCAGATACTTTTAGAGAAGCTTTCAGAACGCAAAATTTCTCCAACGGAAGAAATCAACAGAAAGCTAGCGGAGTCAGGATTTTCTAAAATAGAAAATCAAACCTCTTTAGAAAAACTTTTAAGGAGGCCAGAAATAGAACTTAAGAATCTTGTGGATTTAGGTTTTATTGAAAGGGAAGCAAATAGAGAGATTATTTATCAAGTAGAGATGGAAGTTAAATATAAAGGATACATTGATAGACAACAAGAACACATTGAGCGTTATGAAAAACTAGAAGAATTTAAAATTCCAGAAAGCATCGATTTTTCAGACATGCCAGGGCTCTCAAGAGAAGTGATTGAGAAGCTATCCCGTATTCGCCCAGAATCTTTGGGGCAGGCGCTTCAAATTTCTGGAATAACGCCCGGCGCTGTTCCAGCCCTTATGGTAGGTATTAAGAAGTATCTAAAAAGCGTTCCACGTGAAACATAGAAAAAGTTTCACGTGGAACGCTTTTTTGTTTACAAAAATAAGTAGCTTCGTTACAACTAAGAATGTCGGAAGTTTTTAACATTGAACTCAACTACCCATGGCTAAAATTATTACGGTAACGAATCAAAAAGGTGGCGTTGGAAAAACAACAACGGTCATTAATCTTGGCGCATCGCTTGCTGCTGCTGAAAAAAAGACCCTTTTAATTGATCTAGACCCCCAAGGAAATGC
>JACPST010000079.1 GCA_016193165.1 Deltaproteobacteria bacterium | reverse complement strand
TAGGCAGCAAGGTTTTGTGAAAGTCAAAATTGACGGAGAATCTTTTGATCTCTCTCAGTCCATCCACCTTGATAAAAATAAAAAACACTCCCTAGACGTATATATAGACCGCCTTGTTATCAAAGAAGATATTGGCGCTCGTCTTTCTCAGTCCCTTGAAACAGCTTTAAGCTTGGCCGATCATCTTGTTAAAATAGAATTTCTGGATGGAAAAGATCTCCTCCTAAGCTCTCGCTTTGCCTGTAACACGTGTGGAACCAGCCTTCCGGAAATAGAACCTCGTCTTTTTTCTTTTAACAGCTCTGTCGGAGGATGCACAGAATGCGGAGGAATTGGGTTTAAAGATATAACGTCTGAAGTAGAAAAAATTTTAGAACGGGGATCTTCCGCGGCCCTTGAAGAAGTGGATTTTTTCCACGAAACCCCTTGTCCGAGTTGTCAGGGCAGTCGTCTTAAAAAAGAGGCTCTGTGTGTTAAACTTAAAGACAAAACCATCTTTGACATTTGCCAACTTTCCATTTCTCAGGCCGCGGCCTTTTTCAAAGATCTTCCTTTGACGCCTAGAGAGCATCTTATCTCAGATCGAATGTTAAAAGAAATTAGAGAGCGCCTTTCTTTTTTAATGAATGTGGGGGTAGGATATTTAACTCTCAATCGTCTTTCTGCCACTCTTTCTGGTGGAGAATCCCAGCGCATTCGACTGGCTACCCAGATTGGTTCTGCTTTAACAGGCGTTCTTTATATTTTAGATGAACCCAGCATTGGGCTTCATCCTCAAGATAACCAAAAATTAATTGAAGCCCTTAAAGCTCTCCGAGATCAGGGCAACACTGTTTTAGTCGTAGAACATGATGAAGAAACCATTCGTTCCGCAGACCACATCATCGACCTTGGGCCCGGGGCGGGACTGCACGGGGGATCGATTGTTTCCCAAGGAGATATTTCTCACATTATGAAAGATCCTCTTTCTTTAACGGGAGCTTATTTAAATAAACAAAAACGGATTCCTATCCCGGATCAACGAAGAAAATCCTTGGGCCTTTTTCTTGAATTAGAAGGGGCGCGGGAAAATAATCTTAAAAATATTTCTCTTAAAATTCCCCTGGGGCTTTTTGTGTGCGTCACAGGGGTTTCTGGATCTGGAAAAAGTTCTTTAATTTTAGATACGCTCTATAGAGCCCTGGCTCAGCGCCTTTTCAATGCCCGCCTTAAAGTTGGAAAATATACAAGCCTTCGTGGAATAGAACACATTGATTCTGTAATTGATATCGATCAATCTCCGATTGGACGAACCCCGAGGTCTAATCCTGCCACGTACACAGGAATTTTTTCTCTGATCCGATCTTTTTTCGCGGGACTTCCAGAATCCAAAGTGCGCGGCTATACCCCCAGCCGCTACTCATTCAATGTCGCGGGAGGACGATGTGAGATATGCGGAGGGGCGGGACTCATAAAAATTAAAATGCATTTTTTACCAGATGTTTACGTTCAATGTGAGATTTGCCAAGGACAAAGATATAATCGAGAAACTCTAGAGGTTCGTTATAAAGAAAAAAACATCTCTGAAGTCTTAGCCATGACGATTGAAGAGGCATTGGTCTTTTTTGATCGTATTCCTCAAATAAAATCCAAACTTCAAACCCTTTTTGATGTGGGCATGGGATATGTTCAGCTGGGTCAACAAGCAACCATGCTTTCGGGGGGAGAGGCTCAGCGTATTAAACTGGCCCGTGAGCTCAGTAAAAAAAGTACGGGAAAAACTCTTTTTATCTTAGATGAGCCTACCACGGGCCTTCATTTTGAAGACATTCAAAAACTTTTAAAAGTTCTTCATCAACTGGTGAGCCTAGGAAATACGGTGATCGTCATTGAACACAATCTAGAAGTGATTAAGTCCAGCGACACCATCATTGATATGGGACCCGGGGGCGGAGAAAAGGGCGGTTTTATTCTGGCAAAAGGGTCTCCAGAAGAACTTGCCCGACATTCTTCTTCTCTCACGGGCCAGTTTTTGAAAAAAACTTTAAATCTTTCCAGCTAGCATAAAAGCAATAACAAGAGCATAAATTACAAGGGACTCGATCAGCGCCAGACCAATAATCATTGGAACAAAGATTTTATCTGAGGCTCCCGGATTTCTTGCAATGCCTTCAAGCGCTGATGCCGCGGCTCGTCCTTGACCCAAGGCGCCCCCAAAAGAGGCCAGAGCAATTCCAAATCCCGCAGCTAAAGCTAAAGCAGCCTTAACAGACGAATCTGTTGTGCCAGCAGCTCCATGCTCCTGTGCAAATGCCATGGCCGCAAAAAGATTTGTCATTAAAAAGGCATACGCCATCATTATGAGTTTTCGCATGTTTTCCTCCTTTAGTGATCGTGCGCTGTTGCTAACGATATATACACCATCGATAGCAACGTAAACACAAAAGCTTGTATAACTGAAACAAATAAACCCAGAAACAAAAATATAATAGGCACTCCAATGGGAACAAGTTGTGAAAAAATTCCTAACACCAAATGATCCCCAGAAATATTTCCAAAAAGACGAATGCTTAAAGAGGCCGGACGAACAAGGTGGCTAATCACCTCAATGACAATCATAATGGGTGCCAGCCACCAAATCGGCCCCATAAAATGCTTGAGATATTTAAATCCATGGATTTTGAAGCCTTGATAATTATAAAAAATAAATACCGTCAGAGCACAGGCCACATTGGTATTAAGATTATCGGTAGGAGGTAAAAATCCGGGGATGAGCCCTAAGAAATTTGAAAGCAAAATGTAGATGAAAAGGGCGGCCATGAGTGGGAAAAAACGCTTTCCATCATGGTGCCCCATCACGGATTCTGCTAAGGTTAAAAGTTTTTCTACGGCCACATCAAATATATTGAGAAGTGAAAAATTCTTGTCTGGAACAAGATAGGACGCCCTCTTTTGAAGGGATCTGTTAACAAGCAAAGAAAAAAAGGTAATAACAGAAAAAATCAAAAGAGATCCCGCTACCCAATGAGGCAGTCTTTGAAGTCCGGGAACCCATTGAAACCAAGTAAAACCGTGTTCCATCTCTACACCAAAAAGGATTGTTTTATCGCAAAGGCCATAATCGATATCACTAAGGTGGATATTCCTACCAATAAACCCACGACATGTAAATCAAAATAAATGATCGCAAGCCCCACAGACACAAATAATAACAAATACTTAATCCCTAGGGCCGCCGCCAACTTAAGCTTTACCCCTTGCCTTTGAAAGGCCGAAGAAATAATTCTTTTTAAAAACCAAAAGTTAGCCGCAATTATTAAAAAACCTATTAAAATTGAAAGACTCAGCTTCCAAGATGTCCAATAAAGACTCCCGATTAAAAAGGCGCCCCCCACAACTCCATTTAATTTTTCAATCCAATTTAAATCAGCTTCTTTCATTTTAAAAATCTTTTGGTATCGCTATAAAACTTATAAATTCCTAAACCAAAACCCAAAAGCCCCCCTAGCGCTACGCCCATGTTCCCTTGGCCTATCCATTGTCGATCTAAATAGTCTCCCACTCCCATGCCTACAATGACAAAAATAACAATTTCTAAAACAAGAAGGGTGACAATGGCATACTTTTTAAAATATTGGGCTCGGCGCTCATCCTTTTTCATAAAAATATCGTTTTATGCGCTCTAGGGTGTAGTCCAGATCTTTTTTAGAGTGCGAAAGAGAAATAAAATTAGCTTCAAACTGAGAGGGGGGCAAATAAATTCCTTTTTCAAGCATGGCGTGGAAAAAATGCGCGTAGGATTGGGTATCTGAAAGCTGCGCGCTACAAAAGTCTGTGACTTTTGAAGAATTAAAAAAGAGAGTAAACATACCTGTTGTCCAATTGAGTTGGCATGGAATTTCTACTTTTTGGAATGTTTTTTGAAGCCTTTCACAAAAGTACTTCGTTTTGGCTCTTAGTTTTTCATGAGTTCCTTTTTGAGAGATCTCTCGAAGTGCGGCAATGCCCGCGGCCATAGCTAAAGGATTCCCAGAAAGAGTTCCTGCTTGATATACTCCCCCCAAAGGAGAAAGACAGTTCATCACGTCTTCTCTCCCGCCATAAGCTCCTACTGGAAGCCCGCCTCCTATAATTTTTCCAAGACAGGTAAGATCTGGCTGTATTCCATAAATTTTTTGCGCTCCTCCGAGATCCACTCGAAAGCCCGTGATGACCTCATCAAAAATTAAAAGGGTTCTCGAGGCATGACAAAGCTTAGACAGCGTTGTAAGAAAATTTTTTTGTGGAAGCACAACCCCCATATTGGCAGCT
>JACPST010000075.1 GCA_016193165.1 Deltaproteobacteria bacterium | reverse complement strand
TGGAATGCTAGGATCTTTTTGTGATTGTTTCATTGTTTGTTTTTTTAGGAGTTCTCTTTCTCCCCAGCCTTGCCTTTGCTTGGGGCCCGATTACACACATTTCCTACGGCATGGAAGTTTTAAACAATCTATCTATGTTAATCCCCCCTTTGCAAGAACTTTTACACGCTTTTCCGAATGATTACCTTTATGGATGTTTGGCCGCCGATATTACGCTTAAAAAAGATTTGGTACGCTATATCCATCATTGCCACAACTGGGATATTGGACTCAGTATTCTAGAGCGAGCCCGAAGCCAAAAACAAAAAGCGTTCGCGTATGGATATTTGAGCCATTTGGCCGCCGATACGATCTCCCACAATTACTATGTCCCCTATCATATTGTCGCTTCATTCCCCACTCGAACGCTAAAACACGTTTATTGGGAACTTCG
Source organism: Deltaproteobacteria bacterium (assembly GCA_016193165.1). Taxonomy (GTDB): domain Bacteria; phylum Bdellovibrionota; class JACOXK01; order 2-02-FULL-40-11; family 2-02-FULL-40-11; genus JACPST01. The sequence continues at coordinate 9,333 of JACPST010000075.1, read as the reverse complement.
ATTTGATGCCACACGAGATCAAAATCTATGGAAGCTTCCCAAAAAAATTGTAGATCAGCATCACAAATCTTCTCATGATCAACTGCTCAAAGGATTTTTAAAACCGACGCTCTTTTCTTTTGGAACCAATCGAATCATTTTTAAAGGCCTCATGAACTTAGAACACTCCAGCCGATGGCACGGCTTGGTTCAAACGGTAGCCAATAACTCGTCGTGGAAGTTGACAGATAAAGATGTTCAAGAATTTCATTCACTGGCTACAGAAGCTATGTTTGATTTTTTAAATCACGGGAAAAAATCAAAATTTTATCTCATCGATCCTTCGGGAAAACTCGCATTGGACAAAGCCAAAAAATTAAGAAAAGAACTGAAACATATTTATAAACGCCAGCCTATTCGGAAAACAAATCAAGAACTCACTCGTATCCGAAAAGAATTCAAGAAAGCTTTATTTGAAAAGGCTTCGCTTCAACGCTGGGTGGAAGTACAATAAAAGTCCCTTTAGCCCCCCATTGCAAAAATAGACAATTTGTATTATAAATACACTCACTCTTAACCCCTCCTTAGTGAATCTTAATTATGTGGTTTTTTAAGATTTTTTTTATTACTTATTCAATTATTTTCTTAATAGGGAGCGCTCCTATTTTAGGGGGACAGCAGGGGGATGGTTGCGAAGATCTCTTTAAAAAAGTGCCCAGCCTAATTCTGGAATTATCTCATCCTGATCCTCAAGTTCATGACAGAGCAGCTATTATCTTAGCCAAAATTTCGGATCCAAGAACAATAGCTCCACAATTAATTTCTCTTATAGATGCCCCAAACACTTCTACTGAAACTAAAGAAGCGGCTCTTTTTTCACTCCGATTGATTTTATGGAAGCTTCCAATATTGGATCCAGCTAATCAAGAAATCCTAGGACATATTACCGATTGTCTTAGAAAACATGAAAAACCAGAGCAACTCGCACTCGCCGAAGAGAATCCTCCCCTTTTGGAAACTCCCGCTGCTGATGTCCCTGGCCACCCAGCTCCTCTAAATGAAGAAGATTATATTTTTCAATTTATTCCACCTCCTCACTGTGTAACAGATCCTCTCTCTAGTGTCTGTGTGGCAGCTTTAATTACAGCTGCATTCTCTCAATCTTCACCCATACCCATGAGAGAAGCGGCTTATTTTGTCTTGCGTCTTATAAAAGAAGTACGAAAAGGCCCCCCGCTAACTCTCCCCCTAATGACTTTTTCTGAATTAAGACAACAAATAGACGCTGCTATTCAAAAATATGAGCAACTAGATGTCATAGATTTCCCACAAGCTGAAGAATATTATTCTAGAGCTTTAAATCCAAAATATTCACTCGCATCACGTCAAGAAAGGCTTCGCCAATTAGCAAATTTATCTTTTCTCTATGCTAGAGAATTGTTTTTAGCCCTCCATACCTTTTTAATACAAAACCCATCGATTTATCTCTCCGATGATCAAGCAGTGATAACATCCATTCAAGATGCTTTACAAAGCAAACTAAGAGCACTTCCTCCTTATCAACGTTTTATTGCCAGAGAAATATTAGCTCATACTCCACCCTCCACAATTATGGAAATGCTCTATACTGATTTTTATAACAAGTTAAATCGTCCTATTTTCCCATGGGAAAAAATCATGATATTAATAAGCATGAGAGAAATTCCAGCGTCCTTAATAAATACGGATTTCTTAAACCTCATTGTTACAATATATCAGAATGATCCCGATGAAGAAGTCAAGAGAACCGCTCGGTTCATGTTAAGGATAATATCAGAAGAAAAAATAAACATTCAGCTTTCAGATGATATGGCGGAAACTATCAGAAAAATTTTATACCCTAGACCATCTGACGGAGCCAAAGGTAAATAACTTAAGCTCAATTCCAAATTTAAAATGTTTACGAGGGGTGCGTTCTGTTATCTAACGATTCCTTTCCTTAAAAAATAAAGCAAACTTCCACACACCATCATCAAAGCACACAAAATCTGTCCCATGGAAAAATTAAGAAAAATAAAGCCTAGCTGAGGATCGGGTTCGCGAAAATATTCTAGAGCAAAGCGAAAAACACCGTAAAAAATTAAAAAGAGCGCTGAAAGCTGCCCCTCTCGTACACGTTTTCTAAAAAATAAAAGCAAACAAAAAAGAACTGCTCCCTCAAAAAAAGATTCATAGAGTTGGGAGGGATGCCGGGGGAAATTTCCTCCCTCTGGAAAAATGACCCCCCAATTTCCGGACGTCGAACGGCCAAAAAGTTCTCCATTGATAAAATTTCCAAGTCTTCCAAACCCAAGTCCTATGGGAGCACAGAGAACAAAATGATCCCCCAAATGCCAAAAGGGAATTTTATATTTCCGACTAAAAAGAATGCCAGCCACAACAACCCCAATCATTCCCCCATGAAACGAAAGACCGGCTAAGCCTTTCCAAATCGCAATAATTTCAATGAGATGATGGATATAATAAGAAAAGTTATAGACAAAAACGTAAAAAAACCGTGCACCCACAAAAAGCCCCACAAATACATAAAACAGAAGAGATTCAATTTGAACCAAGGAAAGTTTAAAAGAGCCCTCTTTTGAAAATTTACGAAGCAAAAAATAGGCTCCCATAAACCCAATCACATACATAAGCCCATACCAACGCAACTGGAGAGGCCCCAGATGGAGAAGGACGGGATTCAAATGGTGGATATAAATCATGTCACTCTAAAGAATATTTTTTAAATTCGGATACTTGTTTTTTAACTTCGTTCAAATCTGTGGTCGGAAGTTTACAGATCTGTCCTTCACACACATAAACCGTTGTTTTCTTTTGAAGCATAACTTTTTTATCTGTTAAGGGCAGCTGATGGACTTCAGACTCACGTGCAAATGCCAAAACTTTATTGGGCAAAAATTCTTGATGTAATACAGAAAGAATGTTTTGAGTCTCGGTACTTTTAGGTTCCCCAATCACAGCAATTTCTTTAGAGCGATCTAAAGCATACTCCAATGCAATCAAAAGCTGGGAAGAAGATCCGGGATATTTTTTTGAAAAGTCTGACGTTGCCTGTAACATCTTTTGGGCTTTTTCTTTGGCGTCTTTTTCAAACGTCATATCATGAAATTTTAAGAGGTTCAGCAGTGACACAGCATTGCTGTTGGGGCGTGCTTCATCATGATATTCTTTGGATCTTCGAATGAGATGAGGGCTATCCTCCACTGTAAAAAAATATCCTTCTCCTTGAACATCCCAAAACAACTGATCTTGAGTTTTTTGTAAACTCTGAGCCCACTTAAACCACTGAAAATTAAAATCAGATTCATAGAGCGTTAAAAGAGAAAAGATGAGATAGGCATAATCATCAAGCGTCCCTTCAAAATGCGCCTCCCCCTCTCGGTAGCGTTTCAAAAGTTTTTGGTTTTGATACAGCTTTCTCTCAATAAAAGAAGCCGCCGCTTGGGCAGCCTTAAGATATTTTTCATATCTTAAGACTTGATATCCCTTGGCCATCGAAGCAATCATAAGTCCATTCCAATCGGTTAAAATTTTATCGTCCTTATAAGGATGGATGCGCTTTTTTCGAACTTGAAAAAGCTTTTGATGTGCACTTTGAATGAGCGGATCCTTTTTGATTTCCAATGAAAATTCCTTTTTCAAATTTAAAATGGGCACCCCATAAACCTTGGTAAACTGGGCTAGCTCTTGCTCCGTTAAATGTTTTTTTAACTCCGCTTCAGTCCATACATAAAATTTACCTTCTTCTCCTTCGCTATCGGCATCTTCTGCTGAATAAAAACCACCCTCTGGAGATGTCATATCCCGAAGCACATAGTCTAAGATTTCTCGCGCAACTTCTTTGTACATCTCTTTTCGAGTCAGTTGATACGCCTCTAAATACGCCAAAGATAAAGAGGCATTGTCATAGAGCATTTTTTCAAAATGTGGCGTCAGCCAGTGCTCATCTGTCGAATAGCGATGAAATCCACCTCCCAAATGATCATACATTCCTCCGCGTGCCATGTGATCCAAAGTTACTTCCACCATCTCCAATGCTTTCGGATTTTGTGTGCGCCGCGCCATTCGTAAAAGAAGTTGAAGTTTTGTGCTTGGTGGAAATTTGGGCGCATGGCCAAATCCTCCATGCGTCGGATCAAAAGACTGAAGAGCTTCTTTGTAGGCTAAAATCAAATTCTTTTCTGAAAACTCTTGAGGGGATGCCTTGGAAATCTGAGTTTTGAGATGCTGCACCATTTGCTCAGATAGGCTATCCACTTTTTGCCTTTCAGTGTTCCATGTATGCGCTATTTGATTTAAGACAACTAAGAATTGGTTTTTTGGCCAATAGGTTCCTCCAAAAAATGGTTTTAAATCTGTAGTTAAAAACAGGCTCATGGGCCAACCGCCGTGGCCTGTCATCGCCACCACCGCATCCATATAGATTTTATCGACATCCGGCCTTTCTTCCCGGTCCACTTTAATCGAAATAAAATGCTGGTTTAAAACTTGGGCCACGTCTTGCTTTTCAAAAGATTCCTTTTCCATGACATGACACCAATGGCAGGTCGAATAACCAATGGATAAAAAAATAGGCTTATTTTCTCTTTTAGCCGCCTCAAAAGCTTCCTCTCCCCAGGCATACCAAGCCACAGGATTATCTTTGTGTTGCAAAAGATAAGGACTTTTTTCTTTTCCTAAACGGTTAGAGCTTGTTATTTTTTGAAAATTTCTTTGAACCATAACACCTAACACTAACAAACTCATGTTCACAAAAGAAAGAATAATGATTTTGCGCATGTTTTTTTCCCAGTTATATTTTCCACCTACAGAGTGGCCGCAGATACGGGACTATTTGTCTCAATAAGCTTTCGCTTTTCAATCCAGACTGAAACCCAATACCCACTTTCATAAAGAATGATTAACGGCACAGCCAAAAGAGCTTGAGTTAAAGGATCTGGCGTAGGGGTTAAAACCGCTGCCCCAATAAAAATAATTAAAATAGCAAGTTTTTGTTTCTTTCGCCAAGTCCTAGCTGATACTACCCCGATTCTGACTAGTAAGGCCATCATCACAGGAAGTTCGAAAATACTCCCTGTCATCAGCACCAGGATCAAAAGAAGAGTGACGTACTCATTAAAATTAATCATGGGGGTCAATCCTACCTGGGTTCCAAAGAGGGCCAAAAAATGGAGCCCATACGGCACAAGAAAAAAATATGCGAATGCAGCCCCACTTAAAAAGAGGATTAAAAAAGAAGGAAGATAAAAATATAAAAGTTTCTTTCGCTCCTGTGGAAACAAACCTGCCATTACAAATCGTAATATTTGATGCAAAATAAAAGGAAATACTAAAATAAACCCAAAAACCACACAGACTTTAAATTGAGAAATAAAAGCATCTTGATAACGAAACACGTATTGAGAAGCCGGAAGATTAAGATGTCCCATCGCCCAGCGGTGAGGAACATTGGCCAAATCTAAAAAAAATTTTCTTTGAGAAAAGGCTAAAAGAAGCCCTCCAAAAAAGAATAAAAGACTCCACATCAAACGACGCCGCAATTCTTCCAAATGCTCCGCGAGGGACATTTTATTCATAGAAATAATGAAAGGGAGAGTTTAAAGGCCTTAAGATTTTTGAGCCTAAGACTTCTGAGAAGGATCGCTTTTATCTTTTGAAGACTCTTCACCTTTGAGACCATCTTTAAATTCCTTAATTCCTCGGGCTAATCCTTTTCCGAGCTCAGGCAACTTTTTAGTCCCAAAAAGAAGAATCGCAATGGTTCCAATGACCAGAACTTCTGGCAATCCTAAACCACCCACAAAAGCCAATTGTACCTGATCCATAGCTTAACTCCTTTATAAAGAAAGAGGGGGAAATTTACTTGCGTATTTGATCTTCTAACTCATTCCTCAGAGCTTGTAAACCCCTCTGAAGTTTGCGTGCCAATCGTCCCAAATCATAGGCCACATCGGGAAGCTTGCCCCCAAACAGAAGCAGCCCTACGATAGCAATGAGGACTAACTCTCCTAACCCAATTCCAAACATAGTTAACGCCTATCACACCATACTATTAAAAGCCAACATCAAAATATTGGCACGATCTTTGCTTATAGTCGTTTTTGTTGCTAAAAGCATGGGGCTTTTAGTAAGATAAAAAACCTTTAAAAAATAGGAGATGATGTATATCAGTAAAAAATAAAAAAAATGAACCCATTACGAAGGAAGATCTGCGAGTATTAAAGACCGATCTTGGGAACCAGATCGAAGGGGTGAGGTCGGATCTGCAAAACAAAATTCAAGAAGTAAGATCTGATCTTCAAAATCAGATGAAAGAGACGAAAAAGGATATCCTGGGGCAGATGGACGAAAAATTTAGTCTTTTTGCCCATAAGTATATTATGCCTCTTCATACGGATGTCATCCAACTCAAGCAAGATGTGAATGTCCTAAAAGACGATGTCAGAGTTCTGAAAGACGATATGGGAAGAGCTAAATTTGACATTGGTGAAATGCGAATAGATATCTCTGAACAAAGCTCGAGTTCAACCTTAACGTGCTAAAAATTCTTTAGATCGAAGTTTTCTATGATACGTGATGGCAAACCGGTGGGCTTCATCTCGTAGACGCTGTAACAAATGAAGCACAGGTGAGTTTTCAGAAAAAACAATCGGGTTTTTCTGGCCTGGCAAATACACACGCTCTTGAAGTTTTTCGATCCTCTTCCCCTGAAAAGAAGAAATCGTTTTTTCTTTGGCAAGGGCAATGACATCTACCCCTTCGACTTCTAGCTCTTTTAAAACTTGAAGGGCAATAGAGAGCTGCCCCCTTCCTCCATCCACCATTAAAAGATCGGGGAGCGCATCCTCCTCTTTCCCCTTCACGCGCCTTGAAAGCACTTCCATCATCATCGCATAGTCATTCGGCCCCTCCACCGTTTTAATCTTATACCGACGATAAAGAGCTTTATCAGGTTCACCCTCGATAAAGGTCACTCTAGAGCCTACGGCAGCTTCTCCTTGAATATTAGAAATATCAAAGCACTCCATCCGATGAGGATCGTTTTTCAAATGAAGCCGTTTTTGAAGCTCTTCTAAGACAGCGATACTTTTTTGTTCTAAATTTTTTCCAATCGTTGCTTCTTTGGCATTTTCAGTAGCCATCTCTACTAACGCTTTTTTCTCACCACTTTTAGGAGTGGTTAATTTTACAGGTTTTTTCTTTTTTTCTTCCAAATATATTTTTAATAAGCGCTCTTCAGACAAAGGCAGAGGAACAATAATTTCATCTGGAATAAATTGTTCGTCATAATATTGATAGATAAAAGAATGTAAAAAGTCCTGATCCTCTTCTTGAACACTGGCAAAAGAAAATATTTTTTGCCCCAAAAGTCTTCCCGCACGCACAAAAAGAAGAGCGACTTCACCATGCTGCCCTTTTCGATCCTGAGCTGTGCGGCCTCTTCATATTTTTCTTGGTGAGAGAGCTCAGACATCTTAGCCTTGAGTTCTGACATGATCTTTTTATTTTTTCCTCGAAGAAATGAGACAAGATCCTCAACTGTTTTTCGATATGCTTCTTCCGAAATAGTGCCCACACAAGGCGCTGAGCAAATCCCAATATCGTAACTAATACACGGGCGAGTGCGATTGGAAAACTTAGAGAGGCTGCAATCTCGAATCGGAAAAATTTTGGTCAATAGTTTTAATGTTTCTCGAATCGAATATGCGGACATATAGGGTCCAAAATAAAGAGCCGCATCTCTTTTGGGTCGCCGCACAATGGAGAGTTGCGGCCACTTTTCCTGGACACTAATCCGTAAATAGGGATAGGTTTTGTCATCGCGAAGATGCACATTATATCTGGGGCGATGTTTTTTAATGAGCGTACACTCCAGCATGAGCGCTTCTAGCTCTGTATGTGTAATAATCCATTCCAGTTCTGCAATCCGAGAAACCAAAACTTGTACTTTAGGACTTTGATCCGAAGTTTTTTGAAAGTAGGATTTTAAGCGATGCCTTAAGTTTTTTGCTTTGCCGACGTAAATAATTTTACCTTCGGCAGATTTCATGAGATACACCCCGGGATTTAAGGGTGCGCGGGCAACTTTTTTTTCGAGATTCATTTTTGGGCAAGTTTTAAGTCTGGAATCATTTCAGATATAATTTCTTTAAAATTCTTCTCCCCAGAAACTTTATACACGGCTTGGTCTACTTCTTGAAGCACTTTTTGAATATATTTCACGTGCTTTGTCGCTTGAAACTTTGGAGGAGCCTCTCCAATGGATCTTAAACTATCGAGCACATTTTTGACCGTAATATCTTGAAGCGGTTTTGCTGGACAATAATAACGTTCGGTCTCCCCTGTTTCCAGGAGGATTGCTGCAGAAGTTAAATTAAAAAGAACTTCATTGACCAACCGAATAGGAATTTTAAATTTCTCCGTAATTTGAGTGAGCGTCACCGCCCCTTTTCCCTGATCAAACGATTCGCAAATAAAAGCCACTAAATCCAATGCTAAAAATTCTTTAAATTTTTGGCTAACGTTGGTCGTACGACGTTCTTCTCGATAGGTTTTAATATTTTGATGGGCAAACGAAATTTCTGCCCCAATAAGCACAATAATCCAGGCTAAATAAAGCCATACTAAAAATACAGGCAAGGCTCCCAAAGATCCATAAATCGTACGATAGGTATGAGAACTTGCTGAATACACCGTATATCCATACTTGGCAAACTCCCAAAGCGTTCCGGCCAAAACTCCTCCTAAAAAAGCTGAGCGAAAACGCACACGCGTATTGGGCATATAGACATAAAGCATCGTAAACGCCACCCACGTTAAAAAATAGGGAGCTGCTTTAACAACAAAACGACTGAGATCTGACTGCAAATAAACCTGAACAAAATGCGAAGACTGAAGTCCAGCTGTAATTCCAATGGAAACAGCCACAAAGATCGGGCCTACTGTTAAAATCGTCCAATACGAATTAAACCGCCGAAACCATGAACGCTGTGTTTTAACCCCCCACACTTCATTAAAAGCCGTTTCAATCGTCGATAAAAGCCCTACGGCTGTCAAAATCAAAAAGATAAATCCGATAACCCCTAACGTTCCCGCATTCAGATTTTGAGTAAATTCGATTAAATATTTTTTAACCACTTCTCCTGATCCGATGGCCAAGTTATTAACGATGAGAGGCTGAATACCCTCGGTAATCTTAGCCAATCCTCCAAATGCTTTCGCAAAAGCCAGCATCACGGCAATGAGAGGCACAATAGAAAGAAGCGTTGTATAGGCCAGCGCTGTGGCTCGCACCATCGATTTATTTTTGGTAAT
>JACPST010000074.1:4485-8883 GCA_016193165.1 Deltaproteobacteria bacterium | reverse complement strand
TATTTTTCATGATACAAGACAGCTTGAAGCCTTTGAAAGTCATAAAGAATTTGGTTTCGGTGTGGGTTTAGGTCGGGATTTCTCACCAGATACGCGGATGGAAGTATTGGGTTTTTCTTTTTTTTCACGTCTCAATCAAGATCATCCTACGCTAGGAGCAGAAACACAGTTTTTAAGAGCTGTCATTCCCGGCTACGTTTCAACGAAAAGAGATCGCCATCGAATAGGCTTTGATACAAAAATACAATGGGGCCCGTATGGATTATGGACACAATATGTTCATGGATTAGATGGCGAAGTCAAGAGACAGGGCATTGCCCTTCAGCCCACGGTATCCATGGACATGCCGAGCATTATAAAGGTTCCCTTAAAGAGCGTAGAGGCCATCTACCGCTTCAACTTTCTACAGGTTCGAGCTCAGGGATTGGCTGATAATATTGCTGAAAGCCCTTTTACCTGGGATCGTCAAACGCATACCTTTGCCATGAAATTTAATTCTAAATATTTTTTCTCATGGCAAGGGGAATATCACCTTAATTTGGAAAAAACAGGAGGAGCAACTCAAAAGGTAAAAAATGATGAATTCTTATCTCAAATTACATTCTTTTTTTAATATACTATTTCTTTTATTTGGCTTACCCTTAGCACAGGCTAAAGAAAAAATATTTGCCTCTGAGATTCGAGCTTTCATCAATAATTCGCAAGTCAGCGTGCAAGAAATTCTGGAACAGACCACCCCCCCATCCTCCACAAAGCTAAAAGATCTTACAGCTTCAGTACAAGAATTAAATGTCCTGGGCGGAATTAGCTCAAGTGTAACATCTCAAAATTTAAATACCCTTGTCGGAGGATCTAGTTCTGATGCCGATAGCTTACATGTTCATTCAGGGGGCGTGGGGAATGCGGGAACTTTGGATACTTTAGACAGCGTGCAGTTTTTGCGGGCAGATGCAGATGATACATTTGAGGGAAATACGCTCTCACTGGATGGCGATCTTCAGCTTAATTCGGGAGGAAGTTTCGTAACAAGCTCAAATGGAAATATTACCATTAATCCAAATGGAACAGGCCTTCTTAAAGTCGGAACCTCAGATAATACGACAGCCATGGACCTCAAAGGTGATTTAAGCGTGAGTGGAGATATTTCTAACCCCCTCATCCTTTCGCTTAAAATGGAAGTTCAATCCTTAAATAATATGATCATGGAATTACAATCAGCAAATTCTTTTCCACCCATGATCAAAGATATTCAGTCAATCAAGGAATCTTTTATTATTAAAGATACGCAACCCGTAACCCTTAATAATTCCCTTTTAGTCAAAGGAAATCTTCAGGTAGAAGGCCCCATCCAGCGTGTTTTTCACTCCAAAAACTTTGGACCTCTGCATACCTTTGGAACTCAAGCCTTAAGACCCTATATGGATGAGAGAGGGGAGGCCGCGCTGATAAAGGGTGAAGCCCTTATTTATTTATCCGCTCCCTTTTTAGAGCTGGTAACGATTGATCAGGAACATCCCTTATTTGTTAAAATAACGCTTTTGACTGCGGATAACAGCAATCCCATAGCTGTTGTGGAAAGAACCTCCAAGTATTTTCGTGTGAAAGAGCTGTATGGTGGTGAATCTAATGTCTCTTTTTTATGGGAGGCCAGCGCGGAAAGGAAAGAAGAAAAGGAGTAATGGAAATATGAAAAAATTATTTAAAACACTAGGGGTCCTTATGGGTCTATTGGCATGGTTTTCAATCATTCTGGGATGCGCAACGCTATCAAAAGAACGTGTTGTGGCCTTAGTCGGAGATGACGCTATTTTAGAAGAAGAGGTCAATCAAAAAATCCCACGGGGGGTTTTTGAAGATAAGAAAATGCTTGCTCAAATGCAAAAAAAGGAGCTCATGACACTGGTTGTTGAAAACCTCTTAAAAAAAGAGGCTGAAAAACACAAAAAAACAACATCTGAATTGTTGGTAAAAAATGTTTATCGAAAAATAAAGCCCATTCAAAAAAAAGATATCCAAACCTACTTTAATAAAAATAAAGATCGTTTTAAAAAAATGGTATTTGAAGATGCTCAAATGCTCATTAAAGAAAGCATCTATAGAGAACGAAAACGGGATGCCTTAAGCGCTTATTTCAATATATTGATTAAAAATGGAAATGTCCGTTTGTTTCTGAGCGATTCTTAAAAAAGGAGGAGGGTATGAAAAAATGGACACTTTGTTTTTGGGTCTGTTTTTTTGTTTTTGAAGGGATAATTTGGGCGGATGCTCTTTATTTAAATAGAAGACCCCTCTCAGAGACGAACGTTTCTAAAGAGACATCTTCGGATTCAGCAGAAAATCCTTATTTTCTTGTTCAACTCCGAGGGCCTGTTTTTGAATCTCAAAAAAATCAGATAAAAGCCTTGGGAGGACATATTCTATCGTATATTCCATTCAATGCCTTTATTATACGACTGTCTTCGGACATAAAAGAACAAGTCGTCGCTCTTCCTTTTATAAAACGGATAGAGCCCTTTAAACAAGCCTACCGCCTATCCTCCACCTTTCGACCCACGTCTATTTTTAATATGGATAAAAGAGTGCAGCTCATCGTTGAATTTTTTCCGGGTGAAGACCTGTCTCCCATTCTTCAAAAACTTAAAGAAAATGATGTTGAGGTACTAGAGGTGGCGGAAAATACGATCAGGGTTTTGGGGCAAAGAAGCCATTTATTTTTTTTAGAATATCTTAGCAGCGTCTCATGGATAGACGAAGATCTCGAATTTAGTCCTGTTTCCTCCCTTCCTCAGCCCTATCTCTCCCCCTTCTTTGTAGATGATCCCTTGGCAGAATTAACCGGCCATGAATCAGGACACAAACTTCTGGATTCCGAAAAACTTCATGCATTGGGGGTAACAGGAAAGGAAAGTCTAATTGGGTATTCAGATACGGGGCTGGATATGGGTGTAAATGATGATACACTGCATGGCGATTTTGCAGGTAAGATCACATCAGCGTATGCATTTAAAGATTCAAATTGGAAAGACACATGGGGGCATGGAACCCATGTGGGGGGGGTATTAGCCGGAAATGGACGATTATCCAATGGTCAAATTAGGGCTAGCGCTTTTGATGCCCATTTAATTGTGCAGTCGCTTCTCGTCGGGGGGAGTTTCCGTGTTCCCGTTGACATAGGAAAGATTTTGCTTGAGCCAGCCTATCAGGATGGCGCGCGCATTCACTCTGACAGTTGGGGATCTAATCTTCAATGGGGGACCTACAGTCCTTATTCTAAATCTGTTGATCAATTTATTTGGGAACATCCCGATATGCTCGTTTTATTTGCCAGCGGAAATTCTGCTGGAGATTTCAATAAGGATGGATTTGTGGACGAAGGATCTGTTCTTACTCCTGGAACATCCAAAAATTGTCTCACGGTGGGGGCGAGCGAAAATCTGGTTTTAAAAGGGGGAGTACAAGTCAACTGGCAATGGATCGGGGTTAATACGAACAGGTGGGATGTCGATCCTGTCGCCAGCGACTTGCCTTCTGATCACCCCAATGGGATTGCTGCTTTTAGTTCGCGGGGCCCCACGCGAGATGGACGTCTTAAACCCGAAGTGGTCGCCCCCGGAACAAATATTCTTTCAACAAAATCACGCGCGTCAGATAAAGAACTATGGGGGCCATTTAATAATGATTACCTCTGGGCGGGGGGAAGCTCCATGGCCACACCCCTTGTCGCCAGTGGCATGGCGTTGGTCCGAGAATATTTAATTAAACAAAAAAAGAGTGAATCTCCCTCTTCAGCCCTTTTAAAAGCTTTGATCATCAATGGCGCTGTTGAGCTTTATCCCGGACAGTTTGGAGATATTGAAAAAAAAGAGATTCCCAAAAAAAGACCCAATGTTCAAGAAGGCTGGGGACGGGTGAATTTTGCCACATCGGTTTTAGAAACAGACACCCGAAAAATTCTTTTTTATGATGAAGCCGGTGGCTTAGCCACCTCTGAAGAAAAAGAATATTCCTTTGATGTCATGGATCCCCAGGAACCGATCGCCATTACACTGGTATATCATGATTTTCCAGGAGCTCTGAGCACAACCAAATACTTGGTCAACGACTTAGATTTAAAGGTCGAAAATAACAAAGGGGAAACCTTTTACCCTAACGGTTTTTCTCAAAAAGATGACACAAACAATGTAGAAAGTGTGGATATTCCTAGTCCCAGTCTAGGGGAACTAAAGGTTAAGGTGAGCGCCTATAATGTTCCAGAGGGAAAAGCCGGAAAACAGCCATTTGCTTTGGTGGTCTCCGGAGGCGTTCGTGAAAAGCGGTAGGTTTTCTCTAAGAACTATCTCGATCGTATTTTTGTTTTTTTTATCGTCTGCTCTTTTTGCGAACGTCCCGGCGCTTCAT
>JACPST010000074.1:0-4454 GCA_016193165.1 Deltaproteobacteria bacterium | reverse complement strand
TTACATGATTTACAAAAAAAACCTTCCGATCATCCAGACATCCTCCTGGCGCTCATTGAAAGGCTCAAAGACCCTGTTGCCTATGTTCAATCTGAAGCGATGTTCAGCCTGGAAAAAATAGGAAAACCAGCCATTCCCTATCTTTTAAAATATAAAAATGCCAAAGATACATCACAAAGATGGCGGGTTCTTCATCTTCTTGCCAAACATAAAATAAAAGAGATTATTCCAATTTTAGAACAAGATCTTATCAATTCACAAAAAAACAACGACTGGACATTACACTGTGCTTCTCTTTATACGCTTGGAATCATTGGAGGCGCAAAAGAAGTAAGTCTCATTTTAAATACACATCTGCAGAGCGCCTCTCGCGCGGCCATCGCGGCCTTATTCATGATCGCCAAAAGGGATTTACGCGCTTTCCTAAAAGAGGTATATGGTGCCGACGAATTTTATGCTCGATGGCCCGACATTGTTTCCCAAGTTATCCAAAATCTCAACTTAACTTCTGAAACCCTTTTATCATTGATCCATGAAAAAAATCCGGCCACACAAACAGGGGTTTTATTTATATTAAGACATATCCCAGCCAGGGGAACCCTTTCCTTTTTTAGTGAAGGATTACACAGCTCCACTCCAGCGGTGCGTGCCCAGGCCTCCCTCGGCATTCAGTTACTCGTAGACGCTGAAAAATTATCTTTGAATGAAAAAAAATATCTTGAAAATGAAATGATGCCATGGATCAATGATAAAAACAGTGAACGACAAAATTTAGCCATCAAAATACTGACTCGTTTGAAATCACAAAAAGCATGGTCAGACATCATCCCTAAATTAAATCATGAAAAAATCCCCATGGATATAAAAAGAAATATTATTGCGTATATAGGAAATATGAAAGTCAAAAATGCTATTTCTCTATTGCTTCCTTTTCTTGCCTATTCCCCGCTTGAAGAAAAGGTTTTAGACGCGCTTTTTCACCTTGAGTACAAAGATTTAACTAATCTTTTAATTGAAAGATTAAACAATAAAAAGATCCCTCTTCCTATTCAGCAAAAAAGTATAGAGCTGCTTGGACGTCTTTCCCCGCCCCAGGGTGATCAAATCATTTTACCCTTTCTTTCAAATCCGGACCTTTATTTTGATGCCCTGCAAACGCTCACTCAAATGAAGTCCTCTTATACGGAAGACCTCTTGATTTCATATAGTGCTCATCAAAATACGACAATCAGCCTGTTTTCAATTCGAGAATTAGGAAAATTAAGATCAAAAAAAAGTGTAAATTTTCTAATTCACCATTTATCATCCCGCGATTTAGAGATTGTTGAGTCCGTGATTCATTCCCTCAAACAAATTGGAGATAAACAAGCCGCGGCCCCTATTGCGCTCACCCTTTTAACTTCACAAAATCCGATCATTATTAAAAATGCCCTCTCCGCGCTTGGAGACTTAAAAGATCCCTCCTCTGCTCAATATATGACACCCTTTTTGAAGCATAATGATTTATCTATTCGAAAATCCGCAAGGGTTGCGCTTGCCGCCCTTCAGGAGGCTTCCAAATGAAAAGGAAACTATTGTTTTTCATCTGTTCAATGGTTTTTATAAGTGGGCCTATCTTGGGGAAGAACGGGGCCGTTCAGTGGGAAGAAACTGTGTTGGATACCATTCGGGCTTATTGGGATTTAGAAACAGGCATCTTGTGGACCCATGAAGAACATACCGCCTTCAATAAAACCTTTGACAATCTGTCTGACACAGCACATCAAAATAGAGGATGCATAGAATATTGCCAAGGACTTGGAAGTCAGGGATGGGAAACTCCTTCCCTTAAAGATTTTCTCATTGCTTATCAACATGGGCTGTCCAATATTATCAAAGATGCCAATCAAGCGTATTGGACATCCACAGAACGTGAAACATCGCCTGAATACTATGCTTATTTCATAGCTCTAAACGATGGCACCACGGGATGGAGCCCAAAGCGAAATCGAGGCGGGTGTCGGTGTGCTTACAAAAAAAATGAATAAAATTCTTTTATAACGTCGGTTGGGCTGGTTTTGTGGGGGGATAAAGAGACAATTCATTATAATGCCCTTTTTGCGCGGCGGTTCGATAGAGTGTTTTTTGAATCTGTTCACTCAAAACTTTCTTCTGTTGGGAAGATTCTGAGGGTGTCATCTTTAAAATCCGATCACATAGAATACTAAAGGTACAGACAGAGGCTCGACTTTGAGGATTTTTAAGAATAAAAGGAATCAATTCTTTTGTGGATTTTCGCACTTCCAAATCAAAATAGATAAAACCTAAATAGTGTAAATCAATATTTAATAATTTTTTAGCCGCTATGACTGCCGCAAAGCCCTCCTTGGCCTCCTCTTTTTCCATCACCATATTCACAATCAATTGGGGAGAGTAATTTTTTAAAATTTTACCGAAATTTTCGATATAATCCGGGCCCAATGTAAAGATTTTAGATAAGAGGGCATTCATATCAGACACATACCCTTCCTGTCTCAATTGATCTAGGAAATCCACAATGTCAGGATGCCTTTTAAAAAAGTATCTTAGCTTTCGATAGAGTGCTGTTTTAGCAAAATTATAGCCATCTTGAATCGAGGAGGGTTCTGGGCATGTCACAATGATTTGTCGATCCGCCGCTAAAAAAAAGTCTAATTCATTATAGGAACTCCCAGCGCCAATATCGAGCAAAACATAATCTGCCTTAATTTCTCTCAATTTTGAGATGATTTTAATTTTTTGAACATGTTTTGGATTAGCATATCCCAAACATCCCCCAATCCCACTAATTAAAAATAAATTTTCGACCGGTGTTTTAATACAAACGTCGTTGATATTACGCGTCTTTTTAGAAATGAAATCGTCGAGTGTAGAGGTGGGTTGAGGCAGCCCAAAAATTGTATGCATGTTGGAGCCACCGAGATCCAAATCAACGATGACCACCCTTTTTCCAAGTTTGGCTAATACAATAGCGCAAGCAGATGCCAATAAAGTTTTCCCCACTCCTCCTTTTCCACTTGCAAAAGACCAAACTTTATCCTCTCTCTTGTCCAATAATTGTCCGATAGAATCAGGGGCATCTTCAAAGATTCCATCCAGTTCCTCTTCATCTTGAATGGAATGAAAAAGATCTTGGAGGGGGGTGATCTCTGAGGCTTTTACCCAATCAAATTTGTTCCCAATTTTAACCCAGACAGGTGTGTTTTGATCAAACTTTCCTTGTCTTTTCAGCCGGGATAAGTCCTCGATGATAAAGGGACCTACTTGTTCCCCGTCTATTTTTACATACCACTTTTTTTCCATGTGTAAAAACCCCCTTATTTTATATGACTATTTTGGAAAAATTCTAATGCCAACATACCCATTCTTTTAGATTCAAATTCACTTTTCCCAGCCAAGACAATCCCTCTATATCGGATCGGCTCAACTCCTTGCTGATGGTTAACACAGATTTGTATTTTGGACCACAATCTTGTACCAATATTACGCCATCCACGGCGTGAGCAAGTGTAACTATATCTCTATATTCAAACAGCTCATGCGACTCAATGAAAATAAAATCATAAAATGGCCTGATACGTTTTAATAGCATATTCAATGAAGGACTCGATAACAGTTCAAATGAAGAGGGTACCTCAGGCCCCGTTGGTAAAACGTATAGATTCGGAATTTCGACCATCTGTGTGGCGGCATTCAGATCGGCTTTCCCCAAGAGAACATCCACGAGGCCTGGTAAATCATTTTCCAAGGAAAATATTGTGTTCAAAAGAGGCTGGCGCCAACACGCATCCATTAATAAAACTTTTTTACTTCGTTGAGCCAATGCAACACCCAAGTTACTCATAATATTTATTTTTCCAGCCTCAGGCCCCACAAGCGTGAATAAAACACTCTTGATATTTTTTTGTTGTGCCTCAGCCAACACCTGGTCTGTTATTTTTTTGATTTCATCACAAAAGGGATGATTGGGATTTCGATCCAGCAATAAATGAATTTCTTGTGACGGGATTTCTTTCTCCTCAGAAAAGGCTGGAAAATTACCTAAGCTCTTTAAAGAGAGGAGGCTTTCTGTCTCTGGCGCTTGTCTTTGGGGTTGCTTGAATCGCCAAGCGACCCACCCCAAAAGAATCAGCGCCAATGCCATTTTTATCCATCGTATGACCCAATTTTGATAGGGCGTTATGCGGGCGAGATTTAGAATACGGACATCTGTATTTTGGAACAGCCCTTCACTCAGCACCTTTTGAGATTTTTCATAAATTTGTGAATATATTTTTTTCTTGATTTCAAGAGTCCGCGCTTGAGAGAACCGAGACTCTTGCTGGGCCTGGCTCCCATCTTTTTGGGCTGAAGCAATTTCTTGCTGAGCGGACTGAATGAACGCCATGAGTGTTTTCTCATTTTCTTTTAAAGTATTCTTATTTGAATTGAGTTGC
>JACPST010000073.1 GCA_016193165.1 Deltaproteobacteria bacterium | reverse complement strand
TCCCCAAGATAGGCTTTAATGACAACAGGATTGGATTGAATTTCTTTGGGTTTTCCCTGGGCGATGGTTTCTCCATGATCTAAAACTAAAATTCGCTCACAAATACCCATCACAAGCTTCATGTCGTGTTCAATCAGTAAAATCGTAAGATCAAAGTCCCGTCTTAATTTTTGAATCGTGTGCATGAGCTCTTCTGTTTCTTTGTGATTGAGTCCCGCGGCCGGTTCATCTAAGAGTAAAATTTTGGGTTTTGTGGCCAAGGCTCTTAAAATTTCTAATTTTCGTTGGGCGCCATAGGGAAGATTTTTAGCTTGAAGGTCCTGATATTTTTCTAAGTCAAAAATTTTTAAAAGTTCTAAGGAATGTTCTTGAGTAGAGTCTTCTTCCTTATAAAAATGCTTTGTTTGAAGAGCCGTAGTTAGAAGGCCGTAACTAAAGTGAATATGATGGCCTAGTCGAACATTGTCCAACACGGAAAGATCTTTAAAAAGTCTAATGTTTTGAAACGTGCGAGCCATACCGAGTCGCGTAATGTCATGAGGCTTTAAGTCGTTTAAAGGATTGTCGTTTAAGACCATTTGGCCTTCGGTGGGACGGTAGACACCGGTGAGCATATTAAAAACGGTGGTTTTTCCGGCGCCATTGGGGCCAATGAGTCCCACAAGTTCGTTTTTTTTAAGCGCTAAATTAAAATTTGAAACCGCAACAAGACCTGCAAATCGCATCGTGAGGGAAGTTGTTTGAAGGAGGGGTCGCTGACCCAGCGCGCTCATGAGCTTTTTTTCCTTTTTAAGAAGGGTGAAATAATATCGGAAAGTTCTTTATTTCCAAAGAGTCCTTCAGGACGCGTGAGCATCAAAGTCAAAAGAAGTAGAGGGTAGATCACCATTCTAAAATCTGTTTTGGTAAATTCCTGAAGAGGGCGCAAGGCTTCCGGCAAAATGGTTGTGATCACAGCCGCCACAATGGCTCCAGAAATGGAACCCATTCCTCCTAAAACAACGATAATGATCGCTTCAAAAGATTTAATAAAAGTAAAAGAACTAGGATTTAAATATCCAATAAAATGAGCAAAGAGTCCTCCGGCAATGCCGGCAAAGAAAGAACTCAATACAAAGGCTTTTACTTTATACCGGGTAATTGGAATTCCAATAGATTCAGCTGCAATTTCATCTTCTCGAATGGAAAGAAGAGCTCTTCCATGAGAAGAACGAAGCAGTCGAAAGCTAACCATAACGACAGCCACAGCGAAAAAATAAATCCAAAAAAAGGTAGACCAGGCAGGAATGCCGGTAAAGCCGCGGGCTCCCCCAATAAAATCGAGATTTAAAATAATAACTCGAATAATTTCCCCAAATCCCAATGTGACAATCCCCAAATAATCTCCTCGGAGATGAAGAGAGGGAAGGCCTACGAGATACCCAAAAAGAGCCGCGCCGACACCTCCTAAAAGAAGAGAAAAAACAAAAAGAACATTTTGGCACAAAAGGGAAAGGACTGTGTTGTCTGAGGGAAAAAGGGATAAAAGGGGCATGAGAAAATAAAAGCTCATCGCAGCAGAAACATATCCTCCCACGGCCATAAAACCAGCATGGCCAATCGAAAACTGGCCTGTGATCCCATTAATGATGTTGAGGCTTACGCCCATGATGATATTGATGCCGCAATAAATCAAAATCATAAAAAGATAGGGGTTCATCACAGAGGGAATAATAAAATTTCCCAAAAATAGAAGGCTTGAAATAACGAGGAAAGTAAGAATTTGTTTTGTCATACTTTTTCTGACGTTGTTTTTCCAAAAAGTCCCGTGGGTTTGACGAGGAGGATGATAATAAGCAGAAAAAACGCGAGCGCGTCCCGATAGGTCGATGAAAAATATCCTACAACCATTTCTTCAGAAAGTCCCATGATCAGTGCTCCGACAATGGCGCCGGGAACGCTTCCAATCCCTCCCAATACGGCCGCAACAAAAGCTTTGAGTCCAAACAAAACTCCCATGAGAGGATCAATCCGAGGATAGGCGAGTCCCACTAAAATTCCCGCGGCCGCAGCCAAAGCTGAGCCTAAAACAAATGTAAAACTAATGATGCGATCAATGTCGATCCCCATGAGCGATGCATTTTCATGATGGAAAGAAACGGCCTGCATGGCTTTTCCCGTTTTGGTGTGAAATATAATATATTGAAGAAGAGCCATGAAGCTTAAAGAGACGACAATTACAATCACTTGAAAATTACTGATGCTGATATTGCCGATGTGAAGAAGTTCAGCGCGGGCAATGAGCTCTGGAAAAAATTTAGGATCCGCTCCAAAAAGAATTTGTCCCCCGTTTTCTAACAAGAGAGAGACTCCAATAGCGGTGATCAAGAGATTCAATCTTGGCATTTTACGAAGGGGGCGGTAGGCAAATCGCTCAATCGTAAATCCTAATAGGGCGCAGGCCGCCATGGCTAAGAAAAGAACGATGAGCGCCCCGATGACCGAAGGGGCGTAAGCAAATCCTAACCAGCGGGCAAAATAGAAACCAAAAAATGTGCTCATCATGTAGACATCGCCGTGGGCGAAATTGATGAGCTTTAGGATGCCATAGACCATGGTGTATCCGATGGCCACAAGCCCATAGATACTTCCCAGAGAGATTCCATTGATTAAATGCTGTACGAATTCTTCCAAATTTAAGGATTTACCGTTTCCACGAATTTAAATTGTTTATTTTTGACTTCGAGAACGACTGCGGCTTTTTCAGCGTCACGATTGTTGTTAAAGCTAATCACTCCTGTGACGGCTTGAAAGTTTTTTGTTTCAGCCAACGCATCTCGAATTTCTTTCGGTGTTTGATTTGGGGCGCGCTTTAAAGCATCGATCAAAACTAAAGCGGCATCGTATCCCATCGCCGCAAGCCCATCGGGAACGGAGCCATAGACTTTTTTGTATTTTTCAACAAATTCTAAAACCCGAGGATCTTGACTTTCCGAGGTGTAGTGATTGCTAAAGAAAGAATTGTCGAGTGCTGTACCTGCAATTTCTGTGAGTCTTTCAGAATCCCATCCATCGCCACCCAAGAGAGGGACTTTGACCCCCAGTTCTTTGGCTTGTCGAGCGATGAGGCCTACTTCGGTGTAGTAGCCGGGAACAAAAATGGTATCCACATTTTTGGATCGGATGGCTGTGAGTTGTGCTTTAAAATCAATGTCGCCGGCTGTATAAGAGAGGTCGGCTACAACTTTTCCACCATTTCCTTCAAATGTTTTTGTAAAAAATTCTGCAAGCCCCACGCTGTAATCACTTTTGACATCTCGTAAAACAGCAACTTTTTTTGCTTTTAAAGTTCGCGTAGCAAAGTTGGCCATGACTTGTCCTTGAAAAGGATCGATAAAGCAGGTTCTAAAAATATAATCCCCAACTTGTGTGACTTTGGGGTTGGTCGAAGAAGGTGTCACCATGGGGATTTTGTAGCGTTGGGCAATAGGGGCTCCTGCTAAAGAACGGGAACTTGCGACTTCTCCCAGAAGCGCTACAACTTTATCCGAAGTAATCAATTTTGTGACAGCTGAAGCTGCTTCTTCAGGTTTTCCTTGGTCATCAACGGTGATGACCTTTAATTTTTTACCGTTTAGACCTCCTTGATTGTTAAAGGCATCCATGGCGAGCATAATCCCATTGTGAGTGGAGGTACCAAATGTGGCTTCGGAACCTGTGAGAGATCCATATTCACCTATTTTAATAATGTTTTTATCTTCTTTTTTAGTACAGTGTGTGAAAGAAAAGATAAAAATGAATGCGAAAAGAGTGTAAGAAATAAGCTTAAAGTGTTTCATGTTTCCTCCCTTTTAGAAATGATAAATTTGAGCGCAATCTAGCAAAATCATTCATGAAAGTCAAACATGCTTTTGACTGCGATTTAGGTTGACACTGGGAGTTTTTTTACATTAAAGTGCCCTTGGTTTTTATGGCCTCTTATCAAAAAATTAGTCCACCCAAAACAGGCGAAAAAATAAAGATAAATTCTGATAAAACTCTATCTGTTCCGGATCATCCTACACTCCCTTTTATAGAAGGAGATGGAACGGGGCCTGATATTTGGGCTGCTTCTGTGCGTGTTTTTGAAGCGGCGGTTCAAAAAGCTTTTGGCGGCAAAAAAAAGATTGTTTGGTTTGAAGTTTTCGCGGGCCAAAAAGCCAAAGATAAATATGGGGACTGGCTGCCTGAAGATACGCTGACCGCGATTCGAGAGTATGGTGTTGCGATTAAAGGGCCTCTGACGACCCCCATTGGTGGAGGTATCCGAAGTTTAAATGTTGCGATGCGGCAGATTTTTGATTTGTACGCGTGTGTTCGGCCCGTGCGATATTTTCAAGGCGTGCCTGCTCCTGTTAAAAATCCAGAAAAATTAAATCTCGTTATTTTCCGAGAGAACACAGAAGATGTTTATACTGGAATTGAATGGAAAGCTGGAACGCCAGAAGCCAAAAAAGTTTGGGAATTTTTAACCAAGGAAATGAAAGCTAATATTCGGCCTGAGTCCGGGATTGGGATTAAGCCTATGTCTGCGTTTGGATCGAAACGCCTCGTTCGCAGAGCGATTCGCTACGCGCTTGAGCGTAAAAAGGAGAGTGTGACCTTGGTTCACAAGGGAAATATTATGAAATTTACGGAAGGCGCATTCCGAGAATGGGGATATGAGCTAGCGAAAGAAGAATTTTCAGCTCAAGCCATTACAGAAGAAATGCTCACCAGTAAGTTTAAAGGAAAAGTTCCCGCAGGAAAACTTATCATTAAAGATCGGATTGCGGATCAAATGTTTCAGCAAGTTCTATTGCGACCAGATGAATATAGTGTGGTGGCTCTTCCCAATTTAAATGGGGATTATCTCTCAGACGCAGCGGTGGCCCAAGTGGGGGGATTAGGGCTGGCCCCGGGAGCCAATATTGGAGATGACTGTGCGGTGTTTGAAGCGACCCATGGGACAGCCCCAAAGTATGCAGGACAAGACAAAGTGAATCCTGGTTCTGTGATTTTATCGGGAGTGATGATGTTTGAACATTTGGGGTGGCAAAAGGCCGCTGATGTGATTGTGAAAGCTTTAGAAAAAACGATTTCTCAAAAAAGAGTGACCTACGATTTAGAAAGAAACATGCCCGGCGCAAAACTTTTAAAATGCTCGGAGTTTGGTACAGCGATTATCGATAACATGTAAGGAGTCTCCCATGCCAAGACAAAGAAATAAGATTACGATTGTTGGAT
>JACPST010000072.1 GCA_016193165.1 Deltaproteobacteria bacterium | reverse complement strand
CTTGCCATGTGGTCTCCAAACCTGATCTTTACGCTTTTAGCAGGGATTCTTTTAATTCGTACCAGCCGGAAATAACAAGTGAAAAATGCGGGAGTTTATATTCACCTTCCTTATTGTGCGCGTCGGTGTGTTTATTGTGATTTTACAGTCTCTGTCTTAAAGCAAGAAGAAGAGCTTTCGTGGTATTTAAAAGCGCTTCATCGAGAAATCTTATTTTATGCCCAATCCTATCCTGATAAAATTGTTGATACCATTTTTTTTGGCGGGGGAACACCCTCGCTTTTTTCTGCCAGACAAATTTCAGGGCTGGTCACTGCTTTTTGCAAGCATTTTAAAACCACCCCTTCTTTGGAGATTTCTTTGGAAGCCAACCCCTGTTCTGTAACACTTGCGAAACTCAAAGGACTCAAAGAGGGAGGAGTGAATCGCGTCAGCTTTGGAATGCAAACCTTTCATCCGAAGCTGTTAGAAATACTTCAAAGAAGCCACTCTCAGGGGCAAGCCTTAATGGCTTATCACTTAGCTCGGGAAGCAGGATTTCAAAATATAAATTTAGATTTTATTTTTGGAATTCCTCGCCAAAGCCTTCCGGAGCTTCAAGAAGATATACAAAGAGCTGTATCTCTAGGGCCGGAACATATTTCTACCTATCACCTTTCCGTTCCCCAGAATAATCCGTTGCATCCACTTTTACCGCTTGAAGAAGTTTCGGCAGATATGTATGAGTGGGTCATGGATTTTTTACCTTCTTGTGGATACACGCACTATGAAGTCTCTGCTTTTTCAAAGCCTTCCTTCCAGTGCGCGCATAACTTAAAATACTGGAAACTTCATGATTATCTGGGGTTTGGCGTGGGCGCTTCTTCTTATATTACAACTCCCCAGATGCCTTGGGGACATCATTTTAAAAATACAGATTCTCTTCAAGTCTATTGGAAGAAAACTCATGAGGAAGGTCATGCCAAAGGACAAGAAGAAGTGTTGACAAAAGAGCAAGCTCAAAAGGAATATCTTTTAACACACTTGCGTCTAATAGAGGGGGTATCTTTGGAGGAGTATGAAGAGCGCTTTGGAAGCTCTCTTATGAAATCCTATGGGTCTATTGTGGATAAACTTTTGACATGGGATTTGCTTGACTCTGTCAAAAAAATGCTCAAATTAACTCCTAGAGGGATACTGTACTTAAATAAGGTCTTAGTAGAATTCATGTGAAAAAAGGAGACACCGTGGACGAAGTTACAAATGAGCCGAAAATAGAAGCCAAAAAGAAACCTGAGGCTGAAGGTGTGCCTGCGATAAAACCAGATCCTGCGACTCAGCCTGCGGCAGTGGAAGAAGATTATAAAAAGAAATGTGAAGAGGCTCAAAAAGAGGCGAAAGAAAATTATAATAAATGGCTTTACTTATATGCTGATTTTGAAAATTACAAAAAAAGAGTCCATAAGGAAAAGTTAGATTTATTGAAATATGGAAATGAAAGCCTGGCGTATGAGTTATTGGAAGTAGTAGATTCCCTTGAGAAGGCTCTTTCCCATACAGATGAAAAAAATGGAGCCAAAGGATTAGAAGGGGGGATCCGGTTAACGATGAAGCAGTTTTTAAGTGTGCTCGAAAAATTTGGGATTAAGCCCATTCAAAGTGTTGGGACAAAATTTGATCCTAAATTTCATGAAGCCGTTGGAGAAGAAGAAAAAGAAGATCATGGGCCTGGCATGGTCGTGCGAGAAACACAAAAAGGATATGTATTGCATGAGCGGCTTTTGAGAGCAGCTCGTGTGATTGTGGCGAAAAAAAAAGAGCAAAAGTAGGGAGGTACGTATGACAAAAAAAACAACATCACCCATTATTGGGATAGATTTAGGGACAACCTATTCTTGTGTGGCCATCATGGAGGGAGGAGATCCCAAAGTAATTGAAAATAGCGAAGGGATGAGAACAACGCCTTCCGTTGTGGCTTTTACGGATAAAGGAGAACGTTTAACAGGTCATTTGGCCAGACGGCAAGCAGTGACGAATCCTAAAAATACCGTATACTCTGTGAAACGTCTCATGGGACGTAAAGCCGATATGCCAGAAGTCGTCGAATGGAAGAAAAGAGCTTCTTATGAAGTGACCAAAAGCAGCAATGGCGATGCCTGGGTCAAAATGGGAGACAAGGAATATAGTCCACCAGAAGTTTCAGCCTTTGTTTTACAAAAAATGAAAAAGACTGTGGAAGATTATTTGGGCCATGAAGTGACCAAGGCTGTTATTACGGTACCAGCTTATTTTAATGATAGCCAACGGCAAGCCACCAAAGACGCGGGGAAAATTGCGGGACTTGAAGTTGAACGTATTATTAATGAACCTACGGCCGCGGCATTGGCCTATGGGCTAGATAAAAAAGGTGATCAAAAAATTGCGGTCTTTGACCTCGGAGGAGGAACTTTTGATATTTCTATTTTGGAATTAGGATCGGGTGTGTTTGAGGTCAAGGCAACCAACGGAGATACGTTTTTGGGTGGAGACGACTTCGATCTTAAAATTGTCGATTATTTGGCTGACGAATTTAAAAAAGAAAATGGGATTGAGTTAAGAAAAGATAAAATTGCTCTTCAACGTCTTAAAGAAGCATCTGAAAAAGCCAAATGTGAACTTTCTTCTTCGATGGAGACAGAAGTGAACCTTCCCTTTATTACAGCTGATGCCTCAGGCCCTAAACACCTAACAGTGAAACTTACTCGCGCGAAGTTAGAAAGCTTAGTGGGAGATTTGATTGCTAGACTTGAAGACCCCTGTCGAAAAGCTTTAAGTGATGCCAAGCTCTCCACCAAAGATATTCATGAAGTTGTTTTGGTCGGAGGAATGACACGGATGCCCAAGGTTCAGCAAAAAGTAAAAGAAATTTTTGGGAAAGAACCCCACAAAGGAGTAAACCCGGATGAAGTTGTGGCTGTGGGAGCGGCCATTCAAGGAGGAGTCTTAAAAGGAGAAGTCAAAGATGTTCTTCTTTTGGATGTAACGCCTCTTTCTTTGGGAATTGAAACTTTAGGGGGAGTTTTTACAAAAATTATTGAGAGAAATACCACCATTCCTACTCGAAAAAGCCAAATTTTCTCAACCGCTGCTGATAACCAGCCTGCTGTAACTGTTCATGTTCTTCAAGGGGAGCGAGAAATGGCCACGGGCAATAAGTCTTTGGCCCGATTTGATTTGGTTGGAATTCCGCCTGCTCCAAGAGGGATGCCTCAGATTGAAGTGACCTTTGATATTGATGCCAATGGAATTGTTCATGTGCATGCCAAAGACTTGGGAACAGGAAAAGAACAATCGGTACAAGTGAGACCTTCCAGCGGACTCTCAGATGCGGAAATTCAACGCATGGTTAAAGATGCCGAATCTCATTCTGAAGAAGATAAGAAAAAATCAGAACTCGTTCATGCTCGAAACTCTGCTGACAGTGTCATTTATACGTCCGAGAAATCCTTAAAAGAACATGGCGATAAGGTAGATGAAGCAACGAGAAAAGGGATTCAAGAAGCTATCGATAAAGCGAAAAAAACGTTAACGAGTGATGATGTTTCAGAAATTAATAAATCCATCGAAGAGCTGACTCAGGCCAGTTACAAATTGAGTGAGCATATCTATCGAGAAGCTCAACAAAAAGCTCAATCCCAGTCTTCGGCCTCTGGTCCCTCTGAATCCGACAAGAAAAAGACAAAGGAGGCAAGGATGACGATGTGATTGATGCAGATGACAAAGAAGTAAAGTAGACCCACAGTGGCTCCTCACAAGAGAGATTACTACGAGGTTCTTTCTATCCCTCGGATGGCCAGTACAGATGAGATTAAAAAAGCTTACCGAAAGCTGGCCTTAAAGCACCATCCTGATCGAAATCCTGGAAATAAAGAGGCCGAAGAAAAATTTAAGGAAATTTCAGAGGCCTACGAAGTTCTATCTGATACGCAAAAACGACAAGCCTATGATCAATTTGGACATGCGGGAGCTCAAGCTGGATTCGGAGGTTTTGGAGGGGGGCGAGCGGCTGAGGGATTTGGATTTGAAGATCTATTTGGAGATATTTTTGAGGACTTTTTTGGAGGGGGCAGGCGCGGAACTCGAGCTCGAGGAGGAGAACGGCGCGGAATTCGAGGGGAAGATTTAAGGTATACCCTCGATATTTCTTTTGAAGAATCTGCCTTTGGAAAAAAAGTGGCGCTCGATATTCCAAAAGACGTGCTGTGTGGAACTTGTCATGGTTCAGGCGCTAAGCCTGGAACAAAACCTGCGGCTTGTCCTCAGTGTGAAGGGACAGGAGAGGTTCGTTTCCAACAAGGCTTCTTTAGTATTGCAAGAACGTGCAATCGTTGTCGTGGAGAAGGATCTATTATTTCTTCTCCCTGTACAGCCTGTCGTGGAGAGGGAAAAGTTCGTACGCATAAGAAAATTGAAGTGGATGTTCCCGCGGGAGTGGACACAGGACAGAGTTTAAGACTTTCTAAAGAAGGCAATGCCGGTGCTCAAGGAGGCCCTGCGGGGGATCTTTATGTTGTGATTCAGGTGGGCGAACATTCTATCTTTAGTCGAGAAAATAATGATGTGATTTGTGACGTCCCTATTTCTTTTGCGCAAGCTGCTTTAGGGGTAGAAATTGAAGTTCCGACCCTTTATGGAAAAGTTCAAATGAAAATTCCAGCAGGAACTCAGTGGGGAAAAGTATTTCGGCTTAAGGATAAGGGGTTTCCGGATGTCCATGGCTATGGGAAGGGGGATCAGCTTGTGAAAATTATCGTTGAAACTCCTACCAAGCTTTCTTCTGAGCAAAAAGATATCTTGAAAAAGTTTGCGGACATTTCAGGAGATGAGGTAGAACCATTGAGAAAAGGATTCATCAATAAAATGAAAGATTTCTTGGGATGCTTATTCCTCGTATTTTAATTTGTGGTGTTTTCTGTTTAGGGATTATTGCTTGTGGAGAAAAACAAGTTCGAAGAGAGGGTGTTTTACTCCCGTATTCTAAAGCGGCCCAGATAGAACTAGAAGACATTCGGAAAAAACATGAAGGGAAAGATACTTCTGCCTTTATTCAAGCGCTCCAAAAATTTATTCAAGATTATCCAGATGCCCCTGCCGCATCTGAAGCAGAAGCTTTATTAGCCGCATTACAGCCTGAAAGCATAGAATTCCAACCCGCACCCAAAACTTTTGAGACGAAAAAACAGATCATCGGCTGTATTTTGCCGTTAAGCGGAAAATACGCTTCTTATGGGATGAAAAGTTTAAGAGGGATTCAGCAAGCTCTTCAGTTTTTTGAAAGTTCTTCGACTTCTTTTGAGCTTGCGATTTATGACTCGAAAGGAGATCCGAGAGAGGCTGCCGAAGGAATTTCTTATTTGGTGGAACATCATGGGGTCATGGCGATCATAGGCCCTCTTTTGACACAGGAATCAGCCCAAGCCGCGGCCAAGGCACAAGAACTTCAAGTGCCGCTTTTAAACTTGTCTCAACATCCGACGATTACGGAGGTCGGAGACTATATTTTTCGAAATGCAATGACCAAACAACACCAAACTGATACGCTCATCGACTACGCCTGTGGTGAGCGGGGGCTTCGTAAGTTTGCTATTTTATATCCTCAAGATAGTTATGGAATTGAATTTGCCAATCAATTTTGGGACAAGGTTGAAGAGTGTGGAGGAACGATTGAGGGCATTGAAGCGTATGCATCTGACCAAAGCGATT
>JACPST010000071.1 GCA_016193165.1 Deltaproteobacteria bacterium | reverse complement strand
ATCACGTAACCTGTATTGATAACTTCATTACAGGCAGCCCTGAAAATATTGCGCATTTAAAAAATCATCCTCATTTCAATTTTATTGAACATGATGTTACCAAATACATCCACATTGAAGTCCCTGTTGACGCCATATTTCACTTTGCTTCTCCCGCAAGTCCTATTGATTATCAAAAAATTCCCATTCCTACTTTAAAGGTAGGAGCCTTAGGAACACATAATGCTTTAGGCATGGCCAAGGCTAAAAATGCTACGATCCTTTTGGCTTCAACTTCCGAGGTCTATGGAGATCCCTTAGTTCATCCTCAAAAAGAAGAGTATTGGGGAAATGTCAATCCCATTGGACCTAGAGGATGTTATGATGAAGCCAAGCGATTTTTAGAAGCGATGACCATGGCATACCATAGAACGCATGGAGTAAAGACGCGGATTGTAAGAATATTTAACACCTACGGCCCCAGACAGCGCCTGGATGATGGCAGAGCCATTCCCACTTTTATGACACAAGCTTTAAAAGGGGAAGATATCACACTTTTTGGAGATGGAAATCAAACCAGAAGTTTTTGTTATGTCGATGACCTGATAGAGGGCATATATAAATTATTTCTTTCCAATTACGCATATCCTGTTAATATAGGAAACCCTGTAGAAATGACGATTAAACAAATGGCAGATAAAATTATTCAGATTACTCAAAGTAAAAGCCCATTCGTATTTAAACCTCTTCCTATAGATGACCCCAAAATACGACAACCTGATATCAGCCTTGCAAAGAAAATTCTAGACTGGGAACCTAAAATCAACCTGGAAGAAGGACTCCAGCGATCTCTAAATTACTTTAAGAGGAGGATTTTGCCATGAATATCCCCATCATTGATTTAAAAAAACAATATGAACCCCTTCGTTCAAATATCCAAAAAGCTATTCAAGATGTTTTAGAAAAAGGCACGTATGTCTTGGGTCCAGAAGTTGAAAAACTTGAAAAAGACTTGGCTCATTACTGTAAGGTACCTTATGCCCTGGGTAACTCTTCCGGCACAGATGCTTTACTCCTTGCCCTCTTAACAATAGAAATAGAACCTGGGGATGAAGTTATTACTACAGCCCTTTCTTTTTTCGCAACTGCTGAAGTCATCTCTTTCTTAAAGGCGAAGCCTGTTTTCGTCGATATCGATCCTCAGACGTACTGCATTGATCCTTCTAAAATAGAAAGCGCTATTACTCCTAAAACCAAAGCCATTATTCCGGTCCATATTTTTGGACAATGCGCAGACATGGATCTTATTTTGAAACTTGCAAAAAAATATAATCTTTACGTTATCGAAGACGCCTGTCAAGCCATTGGGGCAGAATATAAAGGACGTAAAACCTGTTCACTGGGGGATTTCGGATGTTTAAGTTTTTATCCTTCTAAAAATTTAGGAACCTATGGGGATGGAGGAATGCTTTTTACAAAAGACGAAAGCCATTTTATTTCTGCCAGGGAATATAGAACCCATGGAGAATATCCCAAAACCTATCGCCATAAAAAAATTGGGATGAATGCCAGGATTTCTTCAATAGCCGCGGCTATTTTAAATGTCAAATTTCCTCATATCGATGAATGGAATCAAAAAAGAAGAGAAAAAGCCCAAACGTATTACGCACTTTTTGAAGAAAATAATTTATTAGATACAATCACTCTCCCCCAAACAGCCCCTGATAATACTCATGTCTACCATCTTTATATTATTTTGTCTGAATATAAAAATGAGCTCAGGGAATATTTGCAAAAAGAATGCATTCAAACAGGAAATCATTTCCCAATACCTCTTCCCTATTTAGAGTGTTTTAAAAACCTTAATGCTCATCCAGGAGACTTTCCCGTTGCTGAGAAAATATGCGCCCAATCTGTCGCGCTTCCTTTATACCCAGAATTAACTTTCGAACAACAAGCCTATGTTGTTTCTAAAATAAAAACGTTCTATCAGAGCAAATGAAAGCTAAAGCCTTACAATGAAAACTCTCATTATTCTTCCCACCTATAATGAGAGAGAAAACATAAGGACTTTAGTCTCAGAAATATTTCGCTATCACCCCCTCACAGATGTTTTATTTGTCGATGACAATTCCCCAGATGGCACGGCTAATGAAGTTCAAAAACTTCAAAAAATCATCCCCCGTGTTTTTCTCATAGAACGCCCCCAAAAATTAGGACTCGGAAGCGCCTATATTACAGGTTTTAAATGGGGGCTGGAAAAGGGATATGACACTTTTTTTGAAATGGACGCGGATTTATCCCATCATCCTAAATATCTGCCAAGCTTTTTAAAAGCCATTCAAACAAATGATCTCGTACTGGGCTCTCGCTACATTGGAGGGGGAAATATCGAAGGGTGGAGCTTGTTTAGACAATTTTTAAGCAAAGGAGGAAGTTTATATTCTCGAACTTTATTAAGACTTCCCTATAAAGATTTAACGGGTGGATTTAAATGTTTCAGCTCAAAAGTACTAAAAGGAATTAATTTAGATAACATTCAATCCGATGGGTATTGCTTTCAAATCGAACTCACCTATCAAGCGCACCTGAAAGGTTTTCAAATTAAAGAAATACCTATCATATTTTTCAATCGTTCATGTGGAAAATCTAAAATTTCCAGAAAGATCGTCTTTGAGGCTTTGTGGAAAGTCCCCTTTTTACGTTTTACTAAATATTAACAGTTAGCTGTCCCCTATCTCTTTTTGTATCTTCATTTTCTGTTTATATGAAATACCATAATCCCCTTCCGTAACTCCTCCATGTTTATGGATAAATCCCAAAAATAACCACGAAAGTACTGCCTGACATATAATAACAGAGACGAGAAGATGCCGCATAGGGAATAAACAACGCACGAGATATAAACTAAGAAAAGGAAAAACAAAAATCAGATAGTGATCTACCATGGGAATATTTAAAGCAGTCAATATCCCTCCATAAAAACATACCATTGTAATAATATAAAAATCCAATAATGTAATATATTTAAATGAATCAAGAATATTATCTCTCTTCAGCCAGAAGAAAATCTTTATTCCAAGCGCGGCCAAAGAGAGGTATCCAATAAAGGAAAGGTACGTTCGTAAAATCTTCACACCATAAGTAGGGAAGTTCCCCAGCATGGGTTCTTGATAAAAAAGAGCGAGGAAAGCATGTCCCAGTGAATATTCTTGTCGAAGTCCAAGGGATCCTTTATACCATAATTCATAAAAACTATATTGTCCGGGTGTATGAACAGCAAAAGTACCGAGCTGAAATATCAAACGGACCATCCAAGGAATAAGAGGCACGCTGCCCACCAAAATTCCTGTCAGCCAATAACCCCATCGTATGGATTTCTGCCTCAACACAAGGACATCATAACTCCATGTAAAGATAAATATAGAAAAGGCGTAAAAAAAGCCTAGCATATGAATTTGTCCAATAATCATTCCAAATAAACCCCACAAGAAAGCCCCCAAACGATACTGTCTCAAGGTATGACTAAAAATCACCAAAAGACAAAAAAATGGCAAGAGATCTTGAATCCAAAGTTTTCTTGAAAAAAGGATCGCCATAGGATTAACGGCGGCAAGAGCCATTCCCCAAAACCAAACTTCGCGCTGAGATTTTTCCACTCGAAAAAAGATAAACAAACAAAACCCCAGAATGGCAAGTATGTTGAGAATCTCTACGGCCCTATTTAATGAAAGAGGATCCTTAGCTATGAAGCCAAGAATACCAAACGCCCAGATTCCTAAGGAAGGTTGAGCAACCCCCTTAAAACTACTCGTTGGACCAAGCATGGGCCAATTCTTATTTTCAACTATATCTCTAGACGCTGAAAAATTATATTGTTCATCTCCCTTCCATTCCATATCTTCATTCCAAATGAGACGACAAAAGCAACCAAAAATAATGGCGAAAATGATGACTAATTTCATCCACTTTCTCTGCTGATCTGGTCCCTCATTAAAAGTTTTCATTATTGACATAAAAAGAACCGAAATAAACTTCTTCAATGATTTAGCAAGCTCCTGCTTGTCATAAATTTAAAATAAAATGGTAAATAAATTAAACATATAGAAAGAAAAAATTTAGGAGCTACTAAGTAGTTAAAGATTACTACCAAAATTAAATATTGAACATAAAACATAAACCTTTTGTAGGACAAACCAGAAATTAAAAAACGATCTAAGAAATAAGCGACAAATACCATCATAAAGGGAACAGCGGGAGATTGCAGCCTCCAGCCATACACGAGCGGCTTTATGATAGTCAAAGTCGAAATAACTGTTATAGCAAAAAATCCCACAGCCACAAATTCTTGTTTAAAACTATATTGATGATCCAATAGACAAAAAAGAAAACCTAAAAAAAACAAAACAAAGATTAAAAATTTATCAATATAAAATCTCGCCCCTAGTCCTCCCCAATTATCCGGATCATGCCCAGCTATATAACTCAACTTTTTCATTAATCCTCTCAAAAACAACAAGGGATCTTGTTTTAAATATTCTAAAACTGCTCTGGTACGAGCATCAAAATTAAATAAATTATAAATTTTATTTTTCTCTATACCCCTTAGATTAATATGGGCAGGAGGAATATTCCCCTCCCAAAGATTCATACCCCCACTCGTAGTTAACATAACAACTTTACCACTTGTTACATAGTTTCTAGCCGTAAGACATCCAATGATTAAAAAACATCCTAAAGAGTATATAAAAACTGGTTTGAAGTTTAGTGATTTTCTAACACTAGAACGAAAATATATCAACCAAGGTATCAAAAAGAATAAAAAAGAAAAAAGATTTGGGCGCGTAATAATAGCAAGCCCCATAGTTATTCCAGAAGCAAACAATATTTTTATATTATTTTTTTTAAAATAAAAAATCAAAAATGCCAGTGACGCACAACTAAAGAAAGCCCCTAACGGCTCAGCAAGTAATTGTTTCGCGACTGTCTGTGGAAGCGCTGAGAATGAAAAAAGCAACAAAGCTAAAACAGCAATATTTAAATTAAAAACTTTCTTTGTCATTTTATAAATAAATATGGAAGAAAGATAAAGAAGCAAAAACTGCATATAAAAGGCCATAAATAAATTTTCACCAAAAATTAAATGAACAAATGCTAAAAAATAGCGGTAAAAGGGGGTAAAATGATAAGGAGCCTCTGTGCTATCTAACCAATCTCCAAAAATAATTAACCTACTATGGATTTCATACCTGCGCCAATCATCCCCCGAAGAAAGATGACAAAAATAAGGATCTTGAGCGGCATTAATTAAGTTAATAAAAGCCCTCGTTATAAATACTATAAAAAACAAAAAAAGAAAAAAATTTTCATGAGCTATAAAAAACTTTAACTTACTTATATCCAGATATTTTTTCAAAAGAAAGCAAAGCAATAAAAATTGCGCCCAGAAAAGAATCGGCGCTATTTTACGAACCCATTCATCAACCTTAAACATTATGTGAGAAGGCTTAAAAGGATAAAGATAAGCAGCATCAACAGTCTCGTAATTTTTATCCGTAGACCACCTAAAATTAATAGAACGATGATCAAAAGAACTATTAATATATTTAATCTCTATATAATGAAATCCCTCTGAAAGCTGAGAGCTTATTTCATTCTTTGGAGAAGATTGGTTGTCAATAGACAAACTACATTCCCCATCACAGATAATAGAAAAAGAAACTTGTTTTGCTTGAGATACATATAAATAACCTTGCCAAAGAACACTGAAATCAAGAGTACCCTTGAAAGTTCCATTTAAAAATCCCAAATAAAACGCTTTTTGGTCAATAGAATAGCTTGAATTTTGAAAGAAAATTTCTTCATCAATCCGTGTCGCATAAAGTCTTAAATACTCAGGTGATCTCTGATAATTTCCTGAAAAGGTTTTATTATCGTAGTAAAATCCCAATAAACCATGTGACAAAGTGAACAGATTCAAAAAAAATTTAAAGAAGATTAAAATTACAATAGCTAAAATCGTTTTAAACTTTGCTTTAGAAGACGCCTCTTTCCATGGCACAATAAAAATAATGAAAAATAAAAATAAAATAGCGCTGATATCTCCCACATGATTTAAAGGTAACCCATTAAGAAACGGCCAAGGGTTAAAAGGAATACAAATGAAAATAAGCAGCAAAAAAAATAAGATTAACTTCACAGAAGAAATGCGCGTTAACAACATCTTATAAGATCTGAAAAAAAGAATTCAATTTCGCGGGCGGCGGAGGAAGAAGAGTCCGAACCGTGGACGGAATTCTTCTCCATGCTGAGGGCGTGTTGAGCACGGATGGTACCCGAAGCAGCGTTCTTGGGATTTGTAGCCCCCATCACTTCCCGATTTTTAGCAATTGCATTTTCGCGCTCTAAAACCATCAGCACCACTGGGCCAGACGTCATATATTCAACCAAACTATTGTAGAAAGGCTTCTCCTTGTGTTCGATATAAAAATCTTTGGCTTCATCTTTCGTTAAGCGATGCAGCCGCATTGCTAAAACTTTAAATCCTTCTTTCTCAAAACGCGCAATAAGGGCCCCAATTAAATTTCGTTCCACGGCATCCGGCTTAATTATCGATAATGTCTTTTCCACCATAGTTACCTCCCTAAAACCTTAGCTGCCGTTTCCCCTATATCCGCCGGACTTTGCGACACATGCACCCCTGCCGCTTTTAACGCTGCAATTTTTTCTTTCGCAGTCCCTTTTCCACCCGCGATAATGGCTCCCGCGTGCCCCATCCTCTTTCCTTCTGGCGCGGTTATTCCAGCAATAAATCCAATGACGGGCTTTGAAACTTTCTTTTTAATAAAATCGGCGGCTTCTTCTTCCGCGGATCCCCCGATCTCTCCAATCATCACAATCGCTTCTGTTTCTGGATCTCTTTCAAAAAGATCCAGCAAATCCACAAACTGTGTTCCAATCACTGGATCTCCCCCAATCCCAATACAAGTCGATTGCCCCAACCCCAAACGTGTGAGTTGATCTACGGCTTCATAGGTCAAGGTTCCACTTCGGGAAATCACGCCTACTTTTCCCTTTTTATGAATATGGCCAGGCATAATTCCAATTTTACATTCTCCTGGAGTAATCACCCCTGGACAGTTGGGGCCAACAAGTCGTGTTTTATTTTGTTTTTTTAACATTTGTTTGGTCTTAAGCATATCCAGTGCCGGAATGCCCTCGGTAATACAAATCACCAGATCTAACTCCGCATCACTAGCTTCTCGAATCGCAGCTGCAGCAAATTTTGGAGGGACAAAGATCATAGACACATTGGCTCCTGTTTTTTCTTTGGCTTCTTTCACAGAATTAAAAACAGGAATTCCATCCATAGACTCTCCCCCCTTACCCGGCGTTACACCTGCCACTACTTTTGTTCCATACGCTATGCACTGGCGCGTATGGAAAGTGCCTTCCTTCCCTGTTAACCCCTGAACAATCACTTTGGTATTTTTATTGACTAAAATACTCATTGGATCGCCCTCACTGCTTTTTGGGCTGCATCTTTCATCGT
>JACPST010000070.1 GCA_016193165.1 Deltaproteobacteria bacterium | reverse complement strand
CCTCCCTACCATTCAAAATCTAGAGCTAGGGAAAGGGAACCCCACCCTGGAACTTCTTGAAAAAATAGGCGGCACTTTAAACACTTCTTTTCAATATGTCTCTCAAGAACCCAACTGGGCACTATTAGAACAGTGTGGACTCCCCATCTACCCCGAACAAGAAAAGTGGGCCAAAACAAAAGTAATTCCTCTGGAACTTGCCTTTCAGCTTAGGCTTGCCATTCATTTTTGCGAAAAAAAAAAAACGGAAGAACGGCTCAAAGAAGCTCTAGCATCGCTGATCTGGGCTATTCAACATCACTATCCTACGTATTACAGCTATTGTTTAGAGAGCGCTGAAACAAAAATCTTCTTGATGAAATATCCTCTCAAAGGACGAATCTTAAAACTTATGAAGATGGCTTCTTCAGGCCTCTCTCGGATTTTATAATATGGAAAAGAAACTATTAGAAAAATTTATTCACCTTCTGGCCAATAAAGTAGATGGAAAATGGATTATTATCGGAGGCTCAGTGCTCCCCTTACTCGAAGCCTCTTTTCGTCACACTCAAGATATTGATATTGTGGGGCCATCCTCTTCTACACAAAAAGATACCTTGACACTCATGGAAATTGCTCAAAGCCTAGGACTTCCCATTGAAGCTATCAATCAAGCCGCCAGTTTTTTTCTTTATAAAATTCCAAACTGGGAAAAAGAATTGGTACTCATTCACAAAAGTCCTAAGGCCTCTATTTTTAGACCTTCAGCAACACTCTATATACTTTTAAAACTCAAACGACTGAGCGAAACCGATTTTGAAGATTGTATGAAAATGATCGAATATGCCAAAATCCATAAAGAATCGATTGATAAAAAAAGAATTCAAAAAATCATCCACACCCTTCTTAAAAAAGAAACATCTGAACCTAAGATTAAAAGACTTAAGAACCTTATCTTATCGACGTGAAACTGTCGTGCCTTCTAAAATAATTCTTCGGAAGGATTTGGAAAGAAGCTGGCCCTGACGATCATACCCCCAAAAAGAAATGGTGTATGAGCCTAAAGTTTTAAAAGTGACATGAACTTCATTGGAAGCTTGGCCTTTTTCTAAAAGATAGTCTTTTCCTTCTTCCAAAGGTTCTTCATAGAAGCGGTCACAAAGCTCACTGATGGTCATAAGTTCGCTTTGAATGACATCGGCTAAAACATCTTCTAAAGAAGGACAGCTTACTTTTTTAAGTCGTTTTACTTCCCAAACTCCATGATCAAAACCTTCTAAAGATCGGTTATTCACTTTCAGTTGGACAGCTTCGCCCGGCAGGGGGGAAAGCTTATCCAGTTCTAATTCTGTTTTTACAGACGAAGGAGAAAGCCCAGAAAAATCTAATTCGATGTGATTGGTTTCTTGAGTTTGGCCCCCTCGAGTGAGAGTCACAAAAACATCATATTTTGTCTTTTCTAAAAAAAGAATCGTGCGCTGAAGAGGACGAAGCTTTTTAAAGAAGGAAAGTTCTTCTTCATAGATGTGATAGCGCCCCCCCTGAACTTCCCACTGAAGGGAAGAAGCGGTGGCTGAAAGAGAAGTTTTAAGATCTGCGTGATAGAGCGTGCTATAAACACTATCTTTGTAAAGGCTTAAACGAGGGGGCTCTTGTTTTGCTTGTAATACTTCGTCTTCTTCAACTTCTTCGATAGCATTTTCAGGCTGGGTCGACGTATTGAGATCTGTTTCTGGCTGGGCACACCCCACCATCCAGGCTAAGCCTAAAAAGATGAAAAAAGATATAAAAGTCCTCCCCTTTAATAAAAAAGTTATTTGCGTTTTGCTTTCCACCCGCGCACGTACCACAAAAAGCTTACCTTTATAATACCGCACAATGAGCTGAAGTCAAATTGAGATGAAGCCGCGCGGGAAGTTGAATGAGCGCCAAAACAAAGATCACAAGAAGCAAAGAAATCGTGCTTGTGCCGTCCCAGTTGCTTGGACCAGAAGTATCGATCCATCCACACCCGGAAGGGCCCACATTCACTTCTTTTTGAGTTTCTTCGGGAGACAAAAGACTTAAGAATGTTGGAGTGTAGGGAGGAATCATACCATCCGCTTGCGCAAGGTTGCTGATGGCAAGAGCTTGTGCCGCATTCACAATTCCCCCGGACACTGTGACATCCGCTAGACTACTCGCGGCCGTCACCGTTTCCATCATAATCTTTTTAATTTGAAACACAGAGAGTGATCGATTTTGATCCATCATGAGCATGGCTACACGGCTAATATAAGCAGTGGCCATGGACGTCCCGCTCATAATGCCGTACTGACCACCGGGAAGGGGAAGTGTGCTATAAACCGAAACACCAGGAGCTCCCAAATCCACACTCACTTTTCCGTAATTTGAAAACCAGGCTAAACTTCCCAAACTGGTCATAGCCGCCACAGAAATAAGATTTGGATGTTCGAAGCTGGCTGGATAAACAGGGGATTCTTCCACATCTTGGTTTTCATTGCCCGCCGCCGCCACCATGAGTATACCCTTTTTATACGTTTGAGTGATCACATCGTGGAGCGCCATGGAAAAACCCCCTCCCCCCCAGCTATTGTTGAACACCTTCACCCCGATTTGTAAACCATAGGAAATGGCAGAAATAGCATTGAGTGTTGTTCCTGTGCCTTCGGAATCTAAAAATTTTAAGGGCACAAGTTTAAAATTGCCCGTCGTATCCACTGTAAATGGTGAACTCACTCCAGAAAGCGTTCCCGCCACGTGCGTTCCATGCCCATGGTCATCAAAAGGATCATTCGTGCCAGATGAAAAATTCCATCCATGAATATCATCGATATAACCATTGCCGTCATCATCGATGCCATTGCCTGCGATTTCTTGGAAATTTGTCCAAATGCGATTTTGCAAAACAGGGTGGGTAGTGTCAATTCCCGTATCCACCACGCCGATTAAAAGTGGCTCAGTTTGGGTCATCTCTGGCTTTAATTCAAACACACCGATCGCATCACCACTCACACTTTCCAAGGCAAAGGCTGTTAAAGAAAAATGAGCTGTTTTTAATAAGAAATTAGGTTCACTAAATTCAATGTTGGGATCATCCTTTAACTCCCCCACCATCGCCTCCACACTTTGTGTCTCAGGCACTTCAAAGGCATAAATATTAAAAGCAGGAAAAGATTTTTGAAGCTTTAACTTCTTGGCGTGACTGAGTCTCAAAATAAAAGCCGGAGTTGAAGCCGAACCTTTGTTAGAAAGAATGTCTTCCATGGAAGCTTCTCGATACTTCACAATAATTTCATTTGAAGTATGGGCGGCAGGCATGGCTTGTGCCAAAGCCGTAAAGAAAAAGTGTGTAATCGCTAAATAGAAACCTGGCGCCCTCATAAATCCCCCCCCGCACCAAAAATGTCAGACTGTTTTTAAGTTTAATGAACTAGAGAAAGCGTAATATTTGGGTCATCCAAAAACTCAGCTTCATCAGTTATCTTTACGACCATTTCATTTTGAGCAAAGACTTCATGAATATATTGAGCCAGGGCTTGGCGAAGTTGCCCAAGGGAGACACGATCCGAGCTAACTCCTTGACTTTCCAAGAGCTTTTCTAGTTCTTGGCTGATTTCATCGGAAGGTAATTGGGTCAAGTCGATGACTTTTTTGAATAGATCGCTTGCCATATTGTCCCCCTTTCTTTAGATTTGTTATCGTTTGCATAATCAGACGATGACTGATAAAAAAGGTTTATATCTATATAAAGGGAGGTATAAAAACATATGGCACTGAAAGAAGGAGACGCAGCTCCTGAGTTTAATCTACCCGCAAATCATGGGCAAAAAATTCAACTGAAAGATTTTCAAGGAAAAAAACGAGTGGTTCTTTATTTTTATCCCAAAGATGACACCCCTGGCTGCACGGCTGAAGCTTGCGGGTTTCGAGATAAAATTTCAGCCATTGAAGCCAAAGATGCTGTCGTTCTGGGCATAAGCCCGGATGGGATCCCTTCGCACAACAAATTTATCGAAAAATTGAAGCTCCCCTTCCTACTGCTCAGCGATGAAGATAAAAAAACATGTAAGGACTATGGCGTGTGGGTCAAAAAAAGGCTCTACGGCAGAGAATATATGGGAATAGAGCGCACCACCTTTATCATTGGAAAAGAGGGGAAAATTGAAAAAATTTACTCCAAAGTCAAACCCGATGGCCATAATGAAGAAATCCTGACTTTTTTATCCCGCTAAAATCTTGGTGCGGCGTGTCAAAATTCCATTGATCTTTTAATGTAGTTAGGATACCTCCTAAAATGTATGACCTTTAATAAAGAAAATAAAGGGCTACGAGACGTCATTGCTGATGAGAGTAAAATTGGATTTATTGACAGTCAAAAAGGTATTCTTTCTTATCGAGGCTACACGGTTCAAACATTAGCAGAGCATTCTTCCTTCATCGAAACCTCTTATCTCCTTTTGCATGGGAAACTCCCAATGCAAGGTGAGCTCCATGCTTTTGATAAAAAAATAAGAAAAAATAGAGAGCTGCCTTCGAATGTTTTGAAAATGACCCGGTTATTTCCACCCAAGACCCATCCGATGGTTTCGCTCCAAACACTTGTGGCCGCGCTGGGAGCTTTCTCTAACGATTCCGCATCTTCCAAACCTCGTAACATCCTTTTAGATCACTGCGTCGAACTGGTAGCGCAATTTCCAACAATTATCGCGGCCTGCTGGCGCGCCAAAAGTAAGAAACCTTTTATCAAACCCAATCCCAAATTAGATCACAGCAGTAATTTCTTAACGATGCTCACAGGAAAAGTGCCCGATGCTGAAACAGCCAAGATGTTTGATGTGTGTTTAATCTTGCATGCTGAACACAGTTTTAACGCCTCCACTTTTACAGGGAGAGTGGTTGCTTCAACTCTTTCTTCTTTGCACGCTTCCATTGCGGGCGCCATCGGTTCTCTGTATGGCCCTTTGCATGGCGGCGCCAATGAAAAAGTTTTACAAATGATTACTGAAATTAAAAATCCAGCGGATGTCGAAAGCTGGGTCATTGGAAAATTTGCCCGGAAAGAAAAAATTATGGGGATGGGCCATCCTATTTACCAAGTTAAAGATCCTCGCTCTTATATTTTAGAAGAAATGCTTCGACAGCTCTCTCAGAAGAAAAACAATTCCAAAGATTACGAGACCTTAAAGAAAATTGAAGAAGTCACAAAACGAGAAATGGAAAAAAGAGGAAAAACAGATGTTTGGCCCAATGTCGACTTCTTCTCAGGAGCTTTATATAAGCTCATGAATATCCCCGTAGAACTCTTCACGCCTCTTTTTGCTATGGCACGCATTTCTGGCTGGGCCGCTCACATTTTAGAGCAACTTGAAGATAACCGTATCTATCGCCCCGACTGTGAGTACATAGGCCCGCTCAATCTTTCTTACGTCCCCATTGAACAAAGATAAACTAATTTTTATACAGATCGTCTGAATCAGTAAGAGAATGAGGGAAAGATAACCTTAAAAAACCAGGCCGTCCATGAGGGAAGCATTCAGGTGCGCTGGGGTTCAAAAAATGGGGTAAGAACCACATAGGCCATGATCTCTCTCATGGATGGTCTGTGTTTTATCTTCCCC
This sequence comes from Deltaproteobacteria bacterium, assembly GCA_016193165.1. Lineage (GTDB taxonomy): Bacteria > Bdellovibrionota > JACOXK01 > 2-02-FULL-40-11 > 2-02-FULL-40-11 > JACPST01. The sequence goes on along the minus strand of JACPST010000070.1, from coordinate 14,475 downwards.
TGCTCTTATCTTCCAATGACGCGAACGTTGCGGCCGACACGAACTAACGGATCTTCTCGAGTGACATCACCTGCCCTGCCGGCTTCTACGCCTTCTCGGGCTTCGACCAAATCAATGATTTTTCCTTCTTGGCCTTCTCGATCAATGACGCCACGGCTATTGGCATCTCGCGCAAGCTCCTCACTTCTTTCTCGGAAAAGTTCTTCTTCTGAAAAAAGAGGTTTTTCTGTAAGATCAAGGCCAAGGGCTTCAAGATATTCAAATCGTAAAGCTTCATTGCCGCGCAGAAGAGGTTTTACCACATTTTCCATTAAAAAGTCATTGATGTTCATTTGGGATTTCACATGAATATCTACAACCAAATCCAAAAGCATTTTTTGATTTTCTTGAGACAAGTTTTGAGTCGCAACAATATCTCTTAAAATGGTAGGCGACAACAACACATCTGTTCCGGTCAGATAGTATAACGTTAAATTTTCTGAAAAATATCCTAAGAGTTGTTGTTTTAAGGGTTCTAGCTTTGCTTCCATCTCTGGCCGAACTCTTGCATCTTCTAACAGCGCGCCAAAACCAAAACCCCGGACATTGCTCTCTAATGTTCGAAGAGCTTCCACGTAAGCTCTAGAAGAAGGCACAACTGTTTCTGGAGCTACAACATCATAATGGCCAATGACATCTATAAATCTCTCAGTCACATCTTTAAGCTCTGAGAGAGATTTAGCTTGAGAAATCATAATGGCTACGCTCGGACTGTTAAAGACACGGGTTTTAACAATGGGTTGAGTCTGGGGCTGGGGCTTGGCTTTAACAGCTGGAGCTGCAAAACTCCACTGACAAAGGATAACCCCTAGCATCATTCCCAAAAACACCTTCCAGAACACTTTCAAGACACCTTTTGTTTTCATGAACACCCCCATCCCCTTTTGTCCGCCGCTTCGCGGCGGACATTTCCCCCGTTTCATCGGGGGAATCTCCTCTCAAATTTTCAACCAACGATGGGCTTTAGTCTTAGCAAAAGGTGTACCAAAATCGAGAAGATGAAAAATAAAATATAACTTATTGAAATAATTAAATTATTTTTTAGTCTTCTTAAGTCTGAGATAAAAAATATCGTTTACTAGATGAGCAAATATGAAAAAATTACAAAGCTTTAGTCAGAAATGGAAAAGACGGCGGATTTCTTCGCTATGAAACTCTGGATCGAGATCTTTCAAACTTAAAATTAAGAAATTATTTTCTTCTGAGGTTAAATTTTCTTCAATCCATCCTTCTAAGCCTTGATGGATAGCACGTTGAACTTGAAATTCTTTAAGCTGAGAAAGAATGAGCGTTCGAACCATATGACTTTGAAAAATAGATTTGAAGGAACTAAAGCTTTCTTCTTTAGAAAGATCAAAATAAAATCGAATTTGATCTGAAAAAAGAAATGCCCAAGAAGGAGAAAAACTCTCTTCTTCTATATTTAAGAAATTTTGATAATCCGTTTCTTTTTCTGGATAAAGACTCAGCCGAACCCAAGTTCTATTGTGCAGATGACGGCTGGCTTGTCTGAGATCTTTCATTTTTGAAATCTTGGCCCTTACGTCCTCATCATTAAAGGCCAAAAGACTCTTCTTTAAACCGAGGAGAGCATCTTGTGCTTGAAGAGAAATTCGAAATGCCAAATCCGTCTGTTCTTGAGCTTCCGCGGCCTGGGCTTGCACTAAATATGTTTGAAGAAGTTTTTCCTTTTGCTCAAGAAAAACTTTTTCAACCTTAGCCAACTCTTGATACAGTTCTCTAAAGAAAAAATCTCGATATCCACTATAAACCTGATCTAAAAACTCGAAGGACACGAGAACAGAAAAAACCTCATGAAAAAGACTCTGGCTTGAAGGATGTTCTTTCGAAACACTACTCAACTTTTCCCTCTCCTGATCTCTTTCTTTAAAACTTCTGGCCAAAGACAAAAGCTCTGTCTTATACACGCCTTCTTCCAACATCTTAATTTTAATTCTTTCAAGTTCCGTTAAAAACTTTTCTTCGTCTAAATATTCTGAAAGCTTCTTTTGAAACAAAAGCTTTAAGAACTCTTCTGAGTTTAAATGGCGATCCAAATGCAATTCTTGGAGAGCGGCTTGCGATAACGAAGAAATATCTTTGGACTGAAAAGCTTCCAGCCTCACCTTGACCAGTTTTTTCCCCTCTTTGAGGCGATCTTGCCAATCCCACTCATGAAAAATGGGATTGAGCTGCTCCATAACAAGATCATGGACAATAAAAGCAGAAGTAAAAGCAATGAAAGAAGAAGCCGGAGAAAAAGAAACTTTGGTGTAAAAGGGATTTGAAGTGTATCGACTTAAAATTTTTGTTACAGCCTCTCCGCCATATTTCAATGTGGAATAAAGCGCCAAATTATAACTAGAAAAAATAACCGTAGAAGCAATCGCCCGAGATAAAAAAGACCTTCGAAACCACACGTCGCCTGCCAAATCTAAAAAGAGACTTGCTGCTTCTATTACTTCTGCCTGTTGGGTCAGCCACCAAAGCTCTTTAAATCTGGGATGCTCGATCATTTGAAAAATAACGTCACTCACAATCATCCCTGTAAACAAAGGCCCCGCATCGATCACAGAACGGGCCACGAGAGGATGGTTTAAAGACAACTTATAAAATGTCGAACTCCGGGCAAATGCTTTTCGAGCACGATCTGCCGCTAAAGAAAATGTAATGAAACTGGCGTGCATCATAGGATTTTTTAAGACTTCAAAAAAAGAAAAAAGCCGGCGTTCATCCCAGTGATAAAGACTCAAATACGCCTCAGAAAAAGCACGCATGAAATAAAAATGGACCATCGAGCGAACCATTTCAGCAGGCATAGATTTCGTTACAAGATACCCGAGAGCTTCTCTCTTTCCAAAATAGCCCCGTCGAATGAGCTCTTTAAGACCTCGAGTATATTCTCCATTCAGTTCATCCGTGGCACGAATAAGTTCCAACCAAAGTTCTTGATAGATCGTGTAATTTTCATATTGTTCTTTAGCTTTGCGGTAAAATTCATTTTCTAAAGTTCTACTTTTAGGATCGTGGCGATCTGCCATTTTCCGAAGAAGATTAAAATAGGTAGTGTAATCGATTTCTTTTTCACTCGGAATGGCTTCTTTGATGCGGGGATCTGAAAATAAATTTCTATTTTCTTGCCATGTTCTAAGCGTATAAGAGATGAGTCCCTTCACGGTTAAAAGTTTTGCGGCAGCCAAACCCAGCTTTTGCGCTAAATCTGTTTGCCCATTTTTCTCAGCCGCATGATAAAACCTAAAGTCAAAAATAGGATAAAAAATATGAATTTCCCCCTCATCGTGACCTAAAGCTAAGCAAAATTGGTGCCAAGCTATAGTCCTTCATTTTTGTCCTTCATTAACACAGAGGGCCTGCTTAAATTCTAAACAAGCCGGGTAAACATTACATATTTGACTTCGTCCTATAGGTTCGCTAATTTCTCTCTCCATGGCCGGACAAACCATTCCACTCACTTTTGGCAGGCCTTCCGATGCTGCGTTTTTTAATCCTACAGACTGGGTCACCTATGCCAAAAGTTTAGGAAAATTTAAAAAGTGGGAGCCTATTGAGTGCTGCATTCTAACCTTTAACTATGACTGGTTTAAGCTTTTAAAAAAAACACTTAGCCTCCACAGTAAACAAGACCGTCACATTCATATTTTTAAAGTAGGAACCAAAAAAATCGCAGGGCATTTTGTGTCTGTCGGAGGATCAAAGTCTGGCGTAGAACTTGAGATTCTAACTGCTCTGGGCGTTAAAAAATTTGTGGCCATTGGTTCAGCCGGTTCTCTTCAAAAACACATTGTCACGGGAGATATTTGTCTGCCCACCCAAGCGATTCGCGATGAAGGAACTTCCTATCACTATCAAGATCCTTCTAAGTACTCCTATCCGAATGCTTCCCTCCTTCATAAACTCGAAAAAATTTTACAAAGAAAAAACTTTCCTTATTTTTCAGGCCCCACGTGGACGACCGATGCTCCCTATCGTGAAACCATTCGAAAAATTAAAACATATCGTGAGGAAGGATGTTTAACCGTAGAAATGGAAGCCGCAAGCCTTTTTGCCATTGCTAAATTCAGAAAAGTTCCCGTCATTTCTATCCTGGGCATTTCAGATGAACTCACTTCCACTCACTGGCAGCCTTTGTTCCACCATGAAAAGCATCATCAAGCCAAAGAAAAATTGATCGATGCTGCCCTGGAAACTCTAATGACACCTTAACGATCTAAAAATCGAAGCTGAATGCTTTGTGCCACATGCTCCGATAAAACCTGTTCTTTTTGATCTAAATCTGCAATCGTCCGAGAGACTCTCAAAATTTTGTGATAGGTGCGGTAGCTGAGCCCAAATTGATCCACCGCCTGACGCAGCATTTTTTCAGCTTCTTCTTGTAACACACAAAATTTAACAATGGCAGGAGGCGTCATTTGAGCATTGGTAAAAAATGGCCACTGTTTAAACCTCTTTTTTTGAATCTCTCGCGCCCCACACACGCGCATTAAGATCTGCCCGGAGGGCTCTTCCTCTTGAGGGGGTAAATCCTCTAAAGACATGCTGGGCACCGACACATGAAGATCAATGCGATCTAACAACGGCCCTGAAATTTTTTGTTGATACTTTTGAATCAAAGGCTCAGCACAAAGGCACTCTTTTTTAGGATGACCTCGATACCCACACGGACAGGGATTCATCGCAGTCACAAGTAAAAAATCCGCGGGATAAAGATAGCGCCCATCGGTTCGACAAATAGAAATTTTTCTTTCTTCTAAAGGCTCTCTTAAAACCTCGAGCACATCTTTTCTAAATTGAGAAAGCTCATCTAAAAAAAGAACCCCTCGGTGGGCAAGACTAATTTCGCCTGGCATCAAAGCTCCACGCCCACCGCCCACAAGCGCGCTATAAGAAACCGTATGATGTGGGCTTCGAAAGGGCCGAGTTACATGACACTCTTTTTTCATCATCCCTGCGACAGAATACACCTGAGCTACTTCCAAAGCCTCCCCAAAAGAGAGAGGCGGGAAAATGGAAGGAAGTCTTTGGGCCAGCATGGACTTTCCACATCCGGGCGGTCCCATCATTAAAATATTGTGCCCCCCGGCAGCAGAAATCTCTAAGGCTTTTTTTGCCCAGCGCTGCCCTCTGACTTCAGAAAAGTCTAAAGAAGAGGCCTGAGATAAACTTTTTGTATCTCGCGCAATAGGCGCTAAAGAAATTTCATCTTTCAAAAACTGAACGATTTCTTTTAAATTTTGAATGCCATAGATTTGAAGCGTTGAAACCATAGCCGCCTCTTGGGCATTAGCCAAAGGAACAAAAACTTTTTCAATCCCTGCTTTTTGGGCTGCAAGCACTACAGGCAAAATCCCTCGCACGGAATTTAAATGCCCCTGAAGAGAAAGCTCTCCTAAAAATAAATACTTTTGAAATTTTCCACACTCCCATCTTTGATCGGCCATCAAAAGCGAAAGTGCAATGGCCAATTCAAAAGAAGAGCCTTCTTTTGGGATATGCGCAGGAGCGAGATTTACGGTAATCCTTTTCATCGGAAATGAAAAATCACTATTCTTAAAAGCCGACCGAACTCTTTCTTTGCTCTCTTTCACAGATGTGTCGGGGAGTCCCACGACGCAAAACGAAGGAAGTCCCGCTTGTAAATCCACTTCGACTTTCACCAGCGAAGCCCTGAGTCCTTGAATACATCCACTAAACAACGTTGATAACATAAGCGCCTCCTAAACAGAGGGCTTACTTGCAAGGCTGGTGCCAAAACCTAAAAATAAAAAAGTGAGAGAATTTGAAGACTTACGAAAAATGGAATCAAAAAAAGCGGTCGGATTTCCGTCCGTGACGCTATATTTTTAAGCAAAAAAAGAGATCGAAATCCTATTCGTTTTTTGGTAGAATTACTTTTTATGAGATATCTTCATCGGTCACAAACAAATAAAAAAATTGCAGGAGTGTGTGGAGGCTTTGGCGAATATTTTGATTTAGATCCTTCGATCATCCGAATTATTTGGCTTTCAACTGTACTTTTAGGGGGAACAGGAGCTTTGATTTATTTGATTTGCTGGCTTGTGATCCCTTTAAGTCCCGAACAAAACGTTGTCACCACATTTCATCCCCTCATACGATCCAAAAACAATCGAATTATTGCAGGAGTATGCGGTGGACTGGGCGAATATTTTCAAATTGACCCCGTCATTTTTAGACTGGCATTTATTGTCGCAGTTTTAGCTTTGGGAATGGGAATCCTTCTCTATATTATCCTTTGGATTTCTGTCCCATCCGAAAAATAAAAAAGATGGAATTTAAATTCTTTTTTTAAAAGCGATTTTCTCAAGCACAACATTAACAGCTTCATTGAATGCAAGATGAGGATTTTGTTTTCGTACTTTTCATATTCTTTGTCTATATCGCGAAGGCCTCTCAATTAGTCATTTTAATAACAGGATGACTTTTATACCTGTCATTCTGAGCACAGCGAAGAATCTCAGGCTTTAAGTCTGGTAGAAAGAGTGAACATCTCTTCTATTCTCTTAGTCTGTTAAGAAGCACATTGATATGCCCCACTATTTTTAGTATGACTTTTAAAATGAAAAAATTAATCATCGCTCTTGTTTTGGTTCTTTTTCCTTCTCTAATTCAGGCGAAAGAAGGCTTTACTCCTATTCAAGATAGCAACGTGTTTCTTATTAAGGGGGCAACCAGTGGCGCAACTATTTTTTTAGTGAATTTACCGAATAGAGGAAAAGTCTTAATGACACAAGTGCATGTACTTGAAGCATTGGGCCAGAATACAAAACTTTTTCATGGCATAAAGTTTGGATGGTTTTTTAAAGAAGAAAACAAAAATAATAATGCTCTTGAATTACCATTTAAACAGGAAATAATTTGGAAGAATGATGAACTTGATGTGGCGATTTTAAAAGTACCGGACGAACTTATCGCAAAATCTAATAGTTTAGGATTAGAGATAGCTCCTTATAAAGGTGGAGAAGCTTCGCTCATAGGCTATCCTATAATAGGAAAACGTACGTATCCTAAAGTTGGGAAATTTTGGACACGATTAGGAGAATTTTTTGGCTCTGTAGAACAAATGGAAAGTTCCGGAAATGTCTGGAAAGAAGGAGATCATATTTTGTCAGATATTGATGCCCTATCAGGTAATTCTGGTGGCCCAATCTTAAATGAGGATAAAAAAGTCATCGGGATTATACATAAAATGAAAACTTGGCATGGAATTGGATATCGTTATTTAAATCCTCATATCGAAGTTACATCCATTGACGAAGTTCTTAAAGCATTAGAAAAGTAAATGAATTATAAAAATATTCCTCATCTTTATATTATTGCCGGACCAAATGGTTCTGGAAAGACAACTTTTGCCAAAGAGTTTTTACCTCAATACGTAAAATGTCCGAACTTTATTAACGCTGATATGATCGCTCAAGGATTGGCTCCATTTTCCCCTCAAACTGTTGCTATCAAAGCAGGAAGGCTTCTTCTTAGTCAGATTCAAGAATATTCTTCGAAGAAAGTTGATTTTGCTTTTGAAACTACTCTTTCGGGAAAAACCTATGCTTCTCTTTTTAGAAAACTAAAAAAGAAAGGGTATGAAATTCATTTATTTTTTCTTTGGATTCCAAGTGCTGGTCTTGCTCTAGAGCGCATCAAAGAAAGGGTTGCCAAGGGAGGACATAATATTCCAATTCATGATGTACGACGTCGATTTGCCAGAAGTATTCACAATTTTTTTGACGTTTATAAACTATTAGTTGATTCTTGGTCTCTCTTTGACAATTCAAATATTAAACCGCATTTGATTGCAAAGAAAGAGCATGGTAAGGTTGTTGTATATGATGAAGCGACATTTAAAATCATCTCTTCCAGCACTGGCTGAAAAAGCTCTTAAAGAAGCTGTTAAGGAAGTTGTAAAAGAAAATAAAAAAGCAGGCTTGCCTCTTATAGTTTGGAAAGATGGCAAAGTTGTCAAAATCCCATCCAGTAAATTGAAGAAAACAGGTTCTTAATTTAGCATCTACTGCCAACAGACTAACCACTTTAGAAATTCTCTCTTTCAACATGTTAAATGCTGAGTTCCTTCGGCTACACCTCAGGATGACGTGTCACTAAGTTATCCTGTTATGGTGAAGTTGGCAGCCTGGCTAAAAATTATATTCAGTGGAGAGAGTGAATGTAACGGCGCAGGAGGTGAGGGCTTGGTTTTGTTGGATCGTGCCGGATTTGCTTTTGCGTTGAGCCACTTGAGTTGTATAAGAAAATTGCCGCTGGCGGTTTAGAGCCAACCCCCTTCTTCCTTGGAAAAAATAAAGAAAGGGCTGTTCAAAAAGTCCCATCTACGTCGTTGCCCTCGTCGTGTCTCCTTCAACGTACTATTCGAGTACGCCTCAGTCGCCACTCCTCGGGCGCCTAGTATCTGGGACTTTTTGAACAGCCCCTGGCGCGCCACCACAAAACTCCACCTATCAGCATGGTTACAAGTCCCAAAAATTGAGAGGTTGAAAGCAGATCTGAAATTAAAAATCCTCGGATTTCATCTCCTCTAAAAACTTCAATAATAATCCGCCCAATGGGATATAAAATTAAATAGCCTGCCAAAAGTTGGCCATCAAATTTTTTATGTTTTCGAAGCCAAATCAAACAGAGGAAAACTAAAAAATTGGCTGAAGCTTGCCAAAATTGTGTCGCATACAGCGGCACACCTAAAGGACGTGAAAAACTATCTGGACGAGTAGCTACATAACTAATGGGAAAAAACGGTGTGGCACAAACTTTTCCATGACAACATCCTGCTAAAAAACATCCCAGCCGTCCAAACGCTGTTCCTAACGCCAAATAGGGAGCAAAAATATCCATGGATTTTAAAATGGGAATATGGTGCTTTTTCAAATACCACCAAAGCACAAGAGCGGCCGGAATAAATCCCCCATAATAGGTATAGCCCCCCTTCCATACTTTTGGAATCTCTAGCGGGTTTGCAAAATAGTAAGAAGGTTTTTCAATGATCACATGAAAGAACCGAGATCCGATCAAAGCTGCTAAAATAATGTAGGTGGCTACATTTAAAAAATGATCGGGATTAAGCCCTTCCACCCGTGCCCTTCTCACCACCAGATAAAGCGCCACACTAAATCCCAGAGCCAGCATCGTTCCATACCCGGGGATTGGAAGCGTCCAGGAACCCAAAGGAATCTTAAGTAATATCGGATACATGCAATACAGTATGACGATTTTTAAAAACGGTGTCAAACAGTCTATTGATTCGACCTCATTTTTACCGTATACTAAAAATGGTTATGTCTCAATTCGATCCTAAAAACATATCCACCAAGAAGCTATCCTTAGAAATTGAACAAATCAAAAAAAAGAAACTTCTGAAGAACAAAGTGGTTTCTTTGGATGACTACCGAAGTGTCTATCACAAAAAAACTCCCAAACATATTTTAGTCGTAGATGATGACCAAACGACACTCAACGTCTTAAAGCGTCTCTTTGAAAAGGAAGGATACGAAGTCACGCTTGCCCACGATGCAACAGAACTGGTCCAAAGCCTGGAGTTTCAATCGGTAGAACTTATTTTACTCGACGTTAATCTTCCATGGGTTGATGGATTTGAGCTGTGTAAACTTCTTAAAAACCATGAGGACTTAAAAGAAGTTCCTGTTGTGTTTATTTCAGGACGAAAAAGTGAAGCCGATAAAAAACACGCTTTTCAGTTGGGCGCTCACGACTACATTACAAAGCCTTTTAACGTTCAAGAAATTTCTCAGACCGTTCGAACACTCATCAATCTTCACTCTGCCAAGTGACATGAAGCCCAGTGACCCGGAGCCAGTTCCCGGAGCTCGGGATGTTCTGTTTTGCATCGATCGACAATCTTATAATGACAGCGTGTATGAAAGGGGCACCCTGGCGGTGGATGAATCGGGCTTGGAACATCGCCCTTTAAAATAATACGTTGTTTCTTAGCTTTAGGATCTGGCACAGGAATGGCAGACAAAAGCGCTTGCGTATAGGGATGTTTAGGATCCCGATAAATATCTTCACTTCGGGCAAGCTCTACAATTTCTCCCAAGTACATCACTGCCACACGATTGCTGATGTATTCGACCACTTTTAAATCATGGGCAATAAAAAGATACGTCAGTTTAAATTTCTTCTGAAGGTCAGAAAGAAGATTGATGACCTGCGCTTGAATAGAAACATCTAACGCAGACACCGGTTCATCACAGACGATAAATTCAGGTTTTAACGCAATGGCTCTAGCAATTCCAATACGCTGACGCTGTCCCCCGCTAAACTCATGGGGATAACGATTTAAGAGATCCGGCCTAAGCCCTACTTCGTTCAAGAGATCTACCACACGATCGACTTTTTCTCTTTTAGAAGACACCAGTTTATGAATCGAAAGGGGTTCTCCAATAATACTTCCTATCGTCATTCGAGGATTTAAAGAAGCATAAGGATCTTGAAAAATAATCTGCATGTGACAAATTTTCACCTCTAAAGAGAACTTCACCACTGGTAGGCTCAATCAATCGAATAATGGCTCGCCCTAAGGTTGATTTTCCGCATCCACTTTCCCCTACAAGCCCTAGAGTTTCTCCTTTATAAATATCGAGAGTAACGCTATTTACCGCCTTCACACTCCCCACTTCTCTCGAAAAAAGTCCTTTTTTAATCGGGAAATGTTTAACGAGTTGTTTAATTTCAATTAATTTTTCTTGTGTCATTTGTTTAAAATCCGCTCTGCCTCAAAGCAACTGACCCAATGATTGGGCGTAATTTCTCGAAGCTGGGGTTCTTCTGCTTTGCAATGAGGCACACGTAAAAAACATCGCTCCTCAAAAGGGCAGCCCCCTTTAAGCTCTAAAATATTGGGCACCATACCGGGAATCGTCTCTAGCCGCGTCACCTTGCCTCCAGCCATCTGCAGCGACGGAATCGATTTTAAAAGACCAATGGTATACGGATGAAGAGGACGCTCAAAAATTTCGTTCACACTGGCTTGCTCCACAATTTTTCCCGCGTACATCACAATGACTTCATCGGCCATCTCTGCTACGACCCCAAGGTCATGGGTAATAATCATAATAGACATACCCAATTCTTGTTGAAGTTTTCGAAGTAAATCCAAAATTTGGGCTTGAATCGTCACATCCAAGGCTGTCGTCGGTTCATCCGCAATCAAAAGCTCCGGTTCGCACGACAAAGCCATGGCAATCATAACCCGCTGGCGCATCCCACCACTCAATTGGTGCGGATAATCTTTGGCGCGGTGTTCAGGTTCAGGAATGCCCACCAGGTTTAACATTTCAAGGGTCTTATTTTTAACTTCTTTGGAACTTAAATCCTGGTGAAGCGCAATCGCCTCTTCAATTTGGTTTCCAATGGTAAACACAGGATTTAAGGAGGTCATGGGCTCTTGAAAGATCATCGAAATTTTATTACCCCGGATATTTCGCATTTCACCTAAAGGAAGCTTTATGAGATCTGTCCCTCGATAAAGAATTTGCCCCTTCACAATCTTTCCCGGAGGCTCGGAAACCAAACGCATAATGGAAAGAGCTGTCACACTCTTGCCACAGCCGCTTTCTCCAACAATTCCCAAGGTTTTTCCTTTGGGAATCTTAAAGCTCACATCATGAACCGCCTTAAGTTCTCCTTCTTCCATGAAAAAAGAGGTGGTTAAATTTCGAATGTCAAGTAACTGTTCCACAAATGTTTACTCAAAACATGATTTACCCTCAAACTCAAGGACTATTTGGCCTCATCCTCTCCCTTAAAAATAGGAATAACTTTTTGAGAAGAAGAAAGCTCTACACGCAGTGCCTGAGGGGGTTTTTCTAACTCAAAGAGTCGAGCAGGAAATTTTTGCGCGTTTAAATCAAATGAATCCCAGCCGATTTCCACATATTCTTGAGTCTCTTTGTTCGTCATTCTAAACCCCTTAGGGTAAAAAAGTTTTTGTTTTTCCTCCTCTTGAATGTCCAAAAAAGAAAGTCGATACTTGGGGTGATTCTTAAATTTTTCATGCGCGCTTTTAGAAAAAAGAAGGATAGCTAAAAAATCTTTTTCTTTGAGTCCAAAAGGTAAAAACTTTTGCGCCGATGGATCCCCTGTTTTCCCCACATAGTACCGTTCATAGGCCTCCACATAATAAATCAGTTTATTTTTGTGAATTGTGAGCGTGGTTAGGGGATATCCTAAAAAATGAGAGGTTTCGACCCTCAGTTGCTCTGGCTTTTGAGCCACAACCAAAACCTCCACAGATCCCTTTTGCCCCTGTAAAGAAAAAGAGGCACTGCCCATCCCCCGAAAGGAGGCTATTTTTTCTTGATTATGACGAAACTTTTGTAACAGATCTGCTTCTGGAATCACGTCGTGCAGTGAAGCCCTACAGCCCACCAAAAAAAGAAAAAAAATTCCAATCCACGGCTTAGAAGTTTTGGGAAGCACAAAAAAATAATAACTTATTTATTTTTAGCGGGGAAGCGTTTTTTGATTATTTCGTTTTCGGAGAGCTTCTCTAGTTTTTGTTTAATGGCATCAGCGGTTTTTCGATCGGGCTTGGCATTCATGGCTGTCTGATAGGTTAGATACGCCTTTTCTGTCTCTCCAAGCTTTAGATAGGTATCGGCCAAATGATCTAAAATTACTGCTTCATCAGAACGCATCTGGACAGCTTTTTCTAAGATGGCTTTGGCTTTTTTATATTTTCCCTGAACATAATAGAGCCAGCCTAAACTATCTTCGATATATCCTTCGCCTGGTTTTAACGCTAAAGCCTTTTTAATCAGCGCTTCTGCTTCATCGAGCTTTTGTTTTTGGGTCACATAGGTATAACCCACATAGTTTAAAGCATCAGGATTTTTAGGATTGGCCTTTAAAATATCTTGCATCACAGAAAGAGCTCTTTCGGTATCCCCTTGCTTGTCGTACAGAGCCCCTAAATAATAAATGAGGCGCTCTTCTTTTGGAAACTGCGTCAATGCTTGCCGAATGATTTCTATGGCCTTGTCAACTTTTTCCTGTTTTTCAAAGATCGAGGCTTGAAGATCATAAAAAGGAACATGTTTAGGATATTTTTTAAGGCTAGAGGTCAAAAGGGCTAAAGCTTCTTCATATTTTCCAGCTTCTTTTAGAAGATAAATATGATGCGCTACGCTATCTAAATAAAAAGTCGATTTTTCGGGGACACGCTTTAAAAGCTGAAGAGCTTTTTCAGTTTCACCCGTCTTCTCATAGACTGCAGAGAGATAAAACAAAATGCGATCAGAATCCGGGTTTTTCTTCCGCAATTCTTCAAATTCGACCTTGGCCTTTTCATATTCTTTCATTTCAAAATAAATGAGGCCTACACGAAGTCGGTTATTTAAGTCGTCTGGATCTTGGAGCTTTAAATCTTCTAAGAGTTTTAGAGCCCGGGTATAATCTTTTTTGGCTAAGAGAAGCTGCACGGCTCTTTTTAAAAGGCGGTTATTCCTTTCCCCACGCTCTAGTGCTGTCATGTACAGATCAATGGCTTTATCGACTTGATCTGTCGTCTCATAATAAAGCCCCAAAGCAACGGCCGCGGAGTAAAAACCAGGATGAATTTTTAAGGCTTTCTTATATTGGCTAATGGCTTTAGAAACCTTCCCTTGGTCTGAATAGATCTGTCCCATATAATAGTAAGCTAAAAAAGACTGAGGTTCTTTTTTCAGCAAGATTTCAAGAGTCTGAATACCTAAATCATATTTTTTCTGATCGGAATAGAGCGTTGCTAAAAAGAGATAAGACTTTTCACTTTCTGGATCTAAAGCAATGGCTTTTTTATAATGTGCCGCGGACTTTTGATATTCTTTGGTGGCCGCGTAAATCCCTCCCAAAAGAAGATGGGCTTGAAGAGCATTGGGATCCAATTCCACAGCTTTTTTCAAATGGATTAGAGCAATGTTGAATTCAGACCGCTTGAGATATTCTTCTCCCAGGCGAGCATGTAAAAAAGAAGCTTTGGGATCATATTTTAATGCCGTTTTATAGTTTTCAATCGCTTCATTCACATTGCCTTTTTCACTGGCCACCTCTCCTAAAGAAAAGTAGAAAAGCGCTCGTTGAACATTTAAATCTTCTTTGAGGGTTCGGTTTTTGGTAATGAGGACAGCCACATCCTCTACGGTTGAAGAGGCTTGCTTTTGAGCTAAAGGAGAGGGGGCAGGTGAAGGAAAGTACAAAGCAATAGCAATCAAAAGTACTCCTCCACCGATGAGCAACGCTTTGATAACTTGACTGGGTTTGAATTCCATATATTTTGTAAAGAGGATTGGAAGTGTAAAAGTCTCTGGTGTGCTTCCTGGACTTCAAATCCAGTGACAGGCTCGGTTTAGAGCGAGGCCTGTGGTGGGTTCGATTCCCATACACTTCCGCCAC
>JACPST010000097.1 GCA_016193165.1 Deltaproteobacteria bacterium | reverse complement strand
AACAACTCCAGCCATACGTTGAGATTTAGGTCCTACGGTTACACCCCAATGGATTAAAAATCCCCAAATGCCATTTGAAAAATGAAACACCGTGGCTAAAATCCCCAGCACATAAAAAAGAAATACCTTCAGATCCACCATCGCATTGGCCACCAACTCAAAATCCACAGGAGTTCCTGTTAAAACAGTTTGAATCCGAAACGACCACACATGAACTCCAATAAAGACGAATGTGATGATCCCTGTCACACGCTGAAGGGTGTAGAGAAAATTTCTAGGATAACGATAACGATAAGAATTGTCTTTCCACGCCCACAAAAATACAAAGCCAAAGAGCGCGTGAAAAAGCAGAGGCGCAAAAATAAATCCAACTTCAAGCGCAAAAAGATAAGGCATGCTTTGAAGCCACTCTATTTTTTCATTATAAACTTCCGGGCCAAACGCAGCGAAAGAATTGGTAATAAGATGCTCTGTAAGAAAAACACCGACAGGGAATATGCCTAACAAAGAATGAATTTTTCGAATAAGAAAATTATTTTTCCTAAGCCACTCAAACATCAAAATTTTTGTAAACTATCCCCAAAAGATATGCAAGGGAAAACGCCACTTATTTAATGACCAAATTAATAAGCTTGCCTGGCACGTAAATTTCTTTCACAAGCTCTTTTCCTTCAAGATATTTTTGAATTGTAGGATGGCGATGCACTTCTTCCTTAATTTGAGATTCTGATAAGGTTTTATCTACTTCAATATTGGCTCTCAGCTTTCCGTTCACTTGAACCACTAACGTTACGGTTGTGGTTTCAATCCATTGGGGATCATAGACAGGCCACTTGGTTTTAAAGATAGAATCCTTGTGTCCCAATTCAGCCCATAATTCTTCAGCCATATGCGGAGCCAAAGGAGAAAGCAAAATTAAAAAATCAGCTAATAGTTCAATACTAACGCATGTTTCTTTATAATTATATCGAGAGACCTCATTCATAAATTCCATAAAGGCACTAATGATCGTATTAAATTTAAAAGATTCCATTCGCTCTGTTACTTTTTTAATAAGCTTATGATGCTCTCGCTCAAGCAAAGGGTGGGGTTCTTGAGATAAAACGATTGTTTCCTTAGCCTCAAAAAACCACATCCATGCTCTTTTTAAAAATTTATGCACTCCTTCAATCCCATTATCATTCCACTCCGACTCTTGTTCTGGCGGGCCAATGAAAAGCTCAAAAAGTCTCCGCCCCATATTTTTGAACCAGCTCATCGGGAGTAACAACATTCATTTTAGATTTAGACATTTTTTCAATTTTCCCTGTTTTTTCAGAGCGGCGGCATACCATCCCTTGGTTAAAAAGTCTTAAAAAAGGCTCTTCAAATAAAACAAGCCCTAAATCATACAAAAACTTTGTAAAAAATCGGGAATACAAAAGATGCAAAATCGCATGCTCTACTCCACCGACGTACAAATCAACCGGCATCCAATGCTTGAGCGCCTTGGACTCAAAAGGGCATGTCGTACACTTGGGCGAAGGATAGCGCAAAAAATACCAAGAGCTTCCTGCCCACTGAGGCATGGTATCGGTTTCTCGTTTGGCTTTTCCACCACACTTATAACACTTTACATTCACCCACTCTGAAATCGTAGCCAAGGGGGATTCGCCTGTTCCTGAAGGTTCATAGCTTTCGACATTTGGAAGAAGAAGTGGCAACTCTTTTTCTTGGAGTGGCAGCTCTCCACAGCTTTCACAATAAATAATGGGAATAGGCTCCCCCCAATATCTCTGCCTCGAAAAAACCCAATCTCTCAACTTATAATTCACCTTGGACTTGGCGATTTTTTTAGAAGCTAAAAACTCTGTAATCTTTTTCTTAGCTTCTTGGGAAGAAAGGCCATTGAAGCTTCCAGAATCCTTTAATATTCCATCCTCACTGACAACTTGGACAATAGGCAATCCAAACTTCTTCGCAAAACGGAAATCCCGTTCGTCATGAGCGGGGACGGCCATAATGGCGCCGGTTCCATAATCCATCAATACAATGTCTGAAATCCACACAGGAATCTGAGCTTGATTCACGGGGTTCATCGCAAAAATTCCTAAGTCTACGCCCGAAATAGGAAGCTCCTGACTTGTTCGCTCCATTTCTTTTTCTTGAGACACTTTTTTGATATAGGATTCAACTTCTTTTTTCTTTTTGGAATTGCAAAGCTTTAAGACCAGAGGATGTTCCGGCGCAAGCACCATATAGGTTGCGCCAAAAAGCGTATCCGGGCGTGTCGTAAAAATAGTGACAGGATATTTTTTCCCATCCCCTCCCATGAGTTCAAACAGAACCTCTGCTCCTTCACTTCGTCCAATCCAGTTGGTCTGCATGAGCTTTACTTTTTCGGGCCAATCTAGCTTTTCTAAATCTTTGAGCAGGCGATCTGCATACTTTGTAATGCGAAGCATCCACTGATTGAGTTCTTTTTTTGAAACTTCGCTGTCACACCGCTCGCATCGCCCCCCTGCCACTTCTTCATTGGCAAGCCCCACCCGACAACTGGGACACCAGTTAATGGGCATGAGCTTTCTGTACGCTAATCCTTTTTTATAAAACTGAATAAAAATCCACTGCGTCCATCGATAAAAAGAAGGATCGGTGGTGTTTACTTCCCTGTCCCAATCATACATCGCTCCAATTTCTTTAAGCTGGCGTTTGATATTTGAAACATTTTTTTCGGTGTTGGACCGAGGATCAATTTTTTTCTTAATGGCGTCATTTTCAGCGGGCAGCCCAAACGCATCCCAGCCCATGGGGTGAAGC
>JACPST010000054.1 GCA_016193165.1 Deltaproteobacteria bacterium | reverse complement strand
ATTCACAGAGGAGAAATGATAAAAATCGATACACAAGACCATCCTCCAGAGTCTCTCAAAGGCTCTGCCATTCGGTTTCATCCCTCCGGAAAACATGAGTATCTGATTATCCCCAACCTCAAAGATAAAGAGATGATGTCCACCACGGCTTTTTCTCAAGCTCAAGTTGTGCGCTATCTTCTATCCCACGGAGAACAGATCGATTGAAGTTTAAAGATGTTCTAAGACTTTTTATTCCTACGGCGTGGAATCTTTTGAAGATGGCCATCCTCCCTACCGCCCTCAATAGGCGCATGCTTCGAGGAAAACTGAGACGATTTTGGTTGGTTTATTTTAGAAGACGCACTGTCGAAGAAGTGCTCTTACCCAAACGAAAATCAACCTGCGCCCGAACGGGAGCCTGCTGCCAGCTTGGATTTGGCTGTCCAGCCTATGATGCCAAAAACAAGCTGTGTACCATTCATCCAAACAAACCTTTGGCATGCAGCCTTTTTCCAATCACAAAGGAAGATTTAAAAGATCGTGACTTTGTCGATGGAAGCACAAAATGCGGCTATTCTTTTAAATAAACTTTTGGGCTTCTGCCAAAACTCTTTGAACCACTTCTTGAAGCGTTCCTTTTCGAATGAGAACCCCTGCCTCGTAGGCATGTCCCCCACCCCCTAATTTTTTAACCAGGGGGTAAATCTCAACATTGCCTTTCGAACGAAAACTCACCGCAATCGTTCCATCCGGTTCTTCGCGAAAGAAAATACCAACTTCAATTTCTTTTAAAGCTAAAAGATAGTCGACAACTCCTTGTGTTTCTTCGGATGTGGCGCCATATTTTTTTTGCAGAGCTTGAGAGATTTCGATCCACGCAATCTTCCCATCGGGGGTCGTTTGCACAGTCTTTAACACTTCTCCCAAAAGACGCACTTCAGACAAAGAACGCGTTTGATGTACTTGCTTAGTCACGAACGCGGGATTAACCCCTGTCTCTACCAGGGCCGCGCAAATGGCGTGAGAAAGAGCTGTCGTTTTTCTATGACGAAACGCATTGGTGTCTGTAAAAATAGATACATACATAGCCAATGCCATTTTAAAGGTAATCTCAGCCTCAATATATTTAAAAAATTGAAACAAAAATTCTCCCATGGAAGAAGTACGCTCATCAATAATATGCTCTTGTTTTAATTTTTCATCGGCAATGTGGTGATCAATAAAGATACTTTTGGCTTTCAGTTGCTCTTTCAATTGCGCTAGGGGCATTGCTAAAGGCCCCATGCGTTTCCAATCATTGACATCTATGGCAAAAATGACATGGGCTTTGGGCAAAGGCTTTTGAGGATTCCACTGTTTAATTTCAAAATCAGGATCGACAATACTAAACTTTTCAGGCGTAGGATCCACATTAATAATGTGACACTCTTTTCCTATCTGCTTGAGGTAGGAGGCCATGGCAATTTCTCCTCCCAGGCCATCTCCATCTGGAAGCATGTGGGTGGTAATAATAAAGGAATGGTGAGCTTGAATGATGTCATTCAACCTTTCCCAGAGGGGATGCTCTTCTAGCTTTTCAAACCTTTGTTTAGCGCTTTTTAGGATCATCATTACCTTTATCGGAAAACCAGCGCCAATCTTTAGATTAAAACTTCATTATAACTTCATGATTTTACACAAAAATTTTAAAATTCTTCTTAAGTTTTTCCACAAGCCTTCCGAAAAAATAGATGTAGACAATGGCACGTATGCAGTTACGAAACAAATAATAAGAGGATCAAAATCAATGAAAAAAAAAGAAGTAAAGTATCTAGACCCCCTGTATGTCATTTTTGAGAAGTATCTCTATGATTTTCCTCATGAAGATCTAGACCTCTTTATTGCAACCATTGTTAATGAGTATCTGGACTATCTTAAAACTCATTCTATCACGGTCCCGGATAAATCGATGAACTTCTTGATGAAAGACCTCACAGAAGAAGTCTATGATATGTTTATTAAAAAAGTACATGGTTGCTTAAATCTCAGAGATTTCAGAAACAGTGGCCGGGTCACAAAGCTTGAAAAGCTTCTGGCTCAAGATCGCTACACTAAGCTTGCAGCTTAGTGTAATATTTTATTGACTTTTAGTTTTTCATCGCATAATTTTTTTTGCGATGAAACAACCTAAAATTGTTCATATTGTAGGCACCGGAACCATTGGCGAACCTCTCATCGGACTCCTTTCAGATATGAAAGGAAAGCTGGGAATTGACGAGGTCACGTTTCACAAAAAAACACCCCTTCTCGAAGATCGCGCAAAAATTAATAATCTCATCGAACGCGGAGCAAAGTTTTGCTGCGACAAAGACCAAAAGGCTGCTTTTGAAAAACTTGGCTACCATAAACCTTCTTATGAAACACTCGAGGCGATTGACCAAGCTTCTGTGGTCATTGACTGCACCCCGCAAGGGGTGGGTCATGAAAATAAACAAAAATATTATGAAAAATTTAAACACAATACGCTGGGATTTATTGCTCAAGGCTCTGAATTTGGATTTGGGAAAATGTATGCCCGTGGGATTAATGATCGCGCGCTTAATCGCGAAATCGATCAATTCATTCAAGTGGTGAGCTGCAATACCCACAATCTAGGAATTCTTTTAAAAACTTTAGGGGCAAATTCTCAAGGAAAACTCACCAATCTCAAAGAAGGACGATTTGTCCTCATGAGAAGAGCCAATGACATTAGCCAAGATAAATCTTTTATTCCCGCACCCCAAGCCGGCAAACATTCAGATGAAAAATTTGGAACCCATCATGCCAGAGACGCCTATCATCTTTTAAAAACTCTGGGCTATGATTTAAATCTTTATTCTTCGGCCATTAAGATCAACACCCAATACATGCATAGTCTTTGGTTTAACATTCGTTTAAATTCTCCCATCACCAAAGAAGAAGTCATTCAACGATTTGTCGAACATCCTCAAGTGGCCGTGACTCATAAAGTCTCTGCCAGCCAAATTTTCTCTTTTGGAAGAGACCATGGCTATTTTGGAAGAATTTTGACGCAAACCGTTGTCTCCCTTCCCACAGTAGAAGTGACCAACCAAGGACAGGAGGTCGTGGGCTTTTGTTTTACTCCTCAAGATGGAAATTCTCTTTTAAGCACAATCTCCGCCACATTGTGGTATCTCTTCCCTGATTCCTACGAGAAAAAACTCGAAGTCTTTAAGCCTTACTGCTTCCAAGAAATCTAATTTGTAATTTTTTAAGCTGCGTAACCACCGCTTTAAGATCTTTTCTCAAAGGAGCGGAAATTTTTATTTCTTGCGAGCTTGGCAAAACGAAGGCAAGGATTTGGGCATGCAGCGCCAAGTGCTGAATCAATGGTTTTTCAGATTCTGTTTTTTTGAGAGCATATCTTCTTTTCAAACGAGACAAATAAATCTCGTCTTGAGGAATTCCATAGAGCCGATCGCACACCAAGGGATGTCCAATGGAAGCCAAATGAACCCTGATTTGATGCGTACGCCCCGTAACAGGAAAAATCCGAACCCAACTGTACTCTCCTAAGCGCTCCACAACTTCAACTTCCGTGAGGCACGGCTTTCCTTCTTTAGCATCTACCATCATCAAAGTTGGATCTTTGCGACAAGGAGCAATCGAGGCTGTAAGCCTCAGCTTATCTTGAGAAGGAGTTCCATGAATGAGCCCCAGATAGATTTTTTGAACTTTTTGCTTTTCAAAAAGCTGACAAGCGGTTCGATGCGCTTCGGCCGTCTTGGCGAACAAAACCACGCCGGACGTATCGCGATCCAAGCGGTGAACAACATAAATCTTTTGACCCTGTTTTTGCGTTAAAAGCTCAACCAGCGTTTCTCCCTTTTCTCGTTCCCACCGATCTGGGATCACCAAAGCTCCAGAGGGTT
>JACPST010000096.1 GCA_016193165.1 Deltaproteobacteria bacterium | reverse complement strand
ATCCACAACAATAATGGAGTGTTGCTGCAACAGAGATTCTTGAAAGGTCTCTTCCGTCGTATAGAAAGCATTTTCTTTTTCAACCTGAAAGGCAGAAGTGAGGTTAAATGCCACGCTCGTTTTTCCACTGGAAGGGGTTCCGATCATGGCTATAACAAATGCGGACTTCATTTTATTTTACTCTAAACTTTCTTTTGAGTTCTTCCGCGCCTTCAGCAGCAGATTTAATAATTTCTGGTGTGACAAAGAGCACAAATTGGCTCTTATTATTTTGAAAGGACTTCGAGCGATAAAGGTTAAATAAAAAGTTTTGCGAGGTCGTACCTTCAGGGAGTTTATTATAGTTTGTAAGCATGTTATTTGTGACGAGTCCTCCAATAGCCGCACTTTCCCCGGATCCGACAATCAAAACGGTATTGATTTTGTTTTGACCAATCGAAGGAATCCCTCGCTCATTAAATCCCAAAACAGTTTTAAGTTGAAATTCAATGTCCACTCTCATAGCGCTGGATTCTTGAAGGGTTGTAGGTTTAATTTTCATGAGAAGACCCACATCGACATATTCTGTGGCTTGCTGAGTTCCTCCGGTTGAAGTTTGGAAGACGGTAATGGGAATTTGAATGGCATTATTTAAAGTTCCCTCTTCATTATCTTGAACAATCAAAGAACTAGACTCTAATACACGTGCGTGACCGTGGGTTGTGGCATTATTTAATTTTGGAATGAGGCTATCCAATGTGGCCGTGACCGTTGTGGTTAGCTTTCCACCTTTAAGCTCAATGTTAGAGGTATCTCGAATTCCAGGTGTCCAGTTAAAGGAAAAGTTTTTGGCATAGTTTTTGTTGAGCTCTACATAATGAGTGACAATGCGAACCATTTTGGCAGGTTCCGCAGCAGGCTTGGGTTTAATAATAAGAAGGTTGACGACAACAGGAGGCCCCCCCTCGGGACGTTTAATAATGCCTTCTTTTTCGGCTGTGGTAATAAAAACATCGGGCACATAGGTTTTAGCGGTTTCAATCGCGAGTACAGCATTTCGATCAGAGTCCGCGTCGGGTCCTCTGGGAACTTCTCCTTCTACTAAAAATCGTTGGTTTACAGCTCGAACAGTGACTTCCTTAAATCCCATTTTATGAATGTCTTCTTGAATTTTTTCTGAAATAATTTTTTGAGCCACAGTACTAAGCGTTGCAAATCGATTAAAATTTTCCTTCCAAAAATTTTAATCCGGATGCCTTCAATTTCCCCTAATAGATCTTGAAGCTCTTTGGCTGTTTTGGCCAGGTCACTCACAAAAACAGTGAGTAGATATCTTCGTTTCAAAGCCCCCGTTTGATCATACACATCTAAGGAGGTTTTCCCTACTTTGAGAGGAACTAGGATCATTTTTCGAGCTTCCCGGTCGACTTGAAAACGCAAAACTTGAGGATCCCCCAGGGCGATATTGCCGGGAGAAAAATCAAAATCCAAAGTTTCCGTAATTCCTGTGGCAAGGCGCATAGCAATGGTTTTTTCTGCCTTGAGGGTTTCTTTTTGTGCTTGGATTTCAGCAGAAAAGAAAATGCCTAGGGCCAAAAAAGCTGTAAAAAGAACGGCATTTTTAGTAAACGGGTGTGACATCTGTACCTCTAAATTCCAGCCACCTGGGTTCTCGACGGGTTTTGATATCTTGTTGCCTTGCTCCCTTGGAACTTCGGGGTCCTAAAATTTTCTCAGCATCTGTGGTGTAGAGTTTTTCAAGCGAACGATCATCCGGATTTCGCAAAGCCAAAAACACACTTCCTTCTCCTGCTGTGAGCAGAAACACAATTCCCTGGGCTTCTTCAGGAGTGGTTTCTAACGTTACTGTCGTATATTTGGTTTCTTTTCTTAAATCTCGTTTCACTTCTTTTCCAGAAATGGGGTCTTTTACCGTTTCTGTTGGAATCGAAGCTATGACATTTCTTCCGGTGGCGATGACCAAAACATCTTGAAGAACGGTCTTTACTTCTCGTTGTTCACGATCTCCTTGGCCATAGTCAATGGAAGAGAGCACATCGATTCGATCTCCAGGTCGAATGAGACGTCCTGCTCCATGGATATCTGTCACAGGAACGGTAATAGCTCTTTTTCCTTTGCTGACCCGGGAAGAAAGTTTGCTTTGGGTTTCTTCAAAAAGAAGTTTGTTTTGCAAAATTTGTTCGCCTTTTTTAATGGGGACAGTGGTAATGAGGCCCAAGACTTCTTTCATGTCGCTATAAGTTCCGGGTTGCACATAAGCCTGAGGAACAGAGTCAATCCGAACCATGGTTTCATCAATGGTTGTGAGCTCATGAATATCT
This sequence comes from Deltaproteobacteria bacterium, assembly GCA_016193165.1. GTDB lineage: Bacteria > Bdellovibrionota > JACOXK01 > 2-02-FULL-40-11 > 2-02-FULL-40-11 > JACPST01. The sequence continues at coordinate 1,119 of JACPST010000096.1, read as the reverse complement.
TGATTAGCAACCACCACTTTTTTAGGTGAAGCCATCTCTAGAATGGAAACTTTTTGTTGGCTCACAAAAGAATAAATGAGAACTACGGCCAAAACCGCAACGACAAGTGAAATTAAAACAGCTCTTGGATTTCCCATATTTTCCCCCTAACAATTAGTATCTCGACAAATTCCAATTTTAATCGTCACAGATCCAGAAGGATTTTCTCCTTCCAACAAAGGAAGCCCTCCAGTTTGAATGGGTGATGTTGGAAGACTCATCACCTCTCGAGAAGGCATTCCAATCCATCCATTAGCTCTGTTATTCACTTCACGAAGTAATAAAAATTTGAAAACTAAAAATCATCATAAAAAAAAGAATAGGAAGCACAATAAGAAGTTCAACAATTGCTTGTCCTTTTCGGTTTTTATTCATTGTCTAAAACTCCTCCCCCGGCCAAAACATCAAAGGCCGAAGGTTCGTACAGAACAGGAGAGCTGCTTTTTAATTTTAAGAGAGCTTGCGAAGCTTGTCCCCATAAGGGAATATAGCTTAGAAGCTGATATCCCACATTCAGCCGAAGGCTGTTTCCTTCGGGAACAACAAAACTATTTCCAGCAGGTTGCGCAAAGTGAACCATGGGTAGTTTACTTGCCGTCGGTGTTCCGATCATCTCTTCCAAGTAGAGAGCGCCGCTTTCTGGCTGGACAGCCTCAGCTCGAGCAGCCATAAATGTGGCATAGTGAATCACATTGGCCAAAACGTAGCTTAAAGAAAGCTGGGTGTGGGCAAGAACAAGAAAAACCAAAAGGACAACGACGAACAGAAACTCTGTCAGAGTTTGTCCTTTGTTGGAGCTGTTGAAAAAGGCCCATCTACGTCGTTGCCCTCGTACCTGTGCCTTTTTGAACAGCTCCTTTAAATTCAATTCTTTCATTTAAATCCAATCCCTGTATTTAAGTTTTCTTCAATCACAACCCTTTTCAATTCGGGAGCGCCTTTTTTAAAAGCATTGCGAACAAACATTCCTGCTTTCAATGCGATCAGCGCGATAAAAGACAGAAGTAATAAATACTCCACTACTGTTTGGCCGCTGCTTTTATGACACCTTAAACTTCGCATAGGGCGCAATCAAAACGT
>JACPST010000065.1 GCA_016193165.1 Deltaproteobacteria bacterium | reverse complement strand
GGTAAAAACGATTTCTTGAGGATCAATATGAAAGAAGCTCGCCACGCGTTCGCGAGCCACCATTAAGGCTTCTTTGGCAACTTGCCCCGCCCAGTGAATACTTGAAGGGTTGCCATAGAGTTCCTTCAGATAAGGAACCATCGCTTCATAGACCGAAGGCTTGAGAGGCGTTGTGGCGTTATAATCTAAGTAAATTTTTCTCATATGTTTTTCCTTGCATGTATAGTGTATTTTTCTATACTTTGCAATTTGTGGACGCCATTAAAGAAAAGATTCGAGATATCCCAGATTTTCCTAAAAAAGGGATCACTTTTAAAGATATTACGCCTCTCTTAAACGACCCTAAGCTTTTTCATAAAGTCATTGATATTTTTACAGAGCGCTATCGTAATGAAAAAATTGATCGCGTGGTGGGAATTGAATCCCGGGGTTTTATTTTTGGCTCTGTCTTGGCGTATCAACTCGAATGTGGATTTACGATTGTTCGAAAGACAGGAAAACTTCCTTTTCGCACGATTAAAAAATCTTATGATCTTGAATACGGCTCTGACCACTTAGAAATTCATGAAGACTCCATTCGACCTGGCCAGCGGGTTTTGATTGTCGACGACCTTTTGGCTACCGGAGGTACTTGTGTTGCCGTAACTCACCTTATTCAACAATTACAGGGAAAAGTGGCAGGACTCGCTTTCTTAATTGAACTTGCCTTTTTAAAAGGCCGAGAAAAAGCACTTCAATCATCAGGCCATCGGCTCCACAACTCAGAGCTGCCTTGGCTAAGGGAGTTACATACGATGCTTTTCCCGTGGCGTGAGAAGGATCCACAATAATAGGCAGCGACGTATGTTCTTTTAAATAAGGAATGGCACTTAAATCTAGAGTATTTCTTGTGGCCGTTTCAAACGTGCGAATACCTCGTTCACATAAAATAATGTTGGGATTTCCTTTTTCAGCAATGTATTCAGCGGCCAATAAAAATTCTTCGAGTTTCATCATCATACCGCGTTTGAGCAAAATGGATTTTTTGCATTCCCCCACTTTTTTAAGAAGAGAAAAATTTTGGGCATTGCGAGATCCTATTTGTAAAACATCTACATATTCTGCCACTAAGGGAACTTCTTCAGGAGATAAAACTTCGCTTACAGAATACAGATGATACTTTTGTGAAACGCGATTTAATAGCTTAAGCCCTTCTTCTCCCAATCCTTGAAAGCTATAGGGAGAAGTTCTGGGCTTAAACGCCCCGCCGCGTAAAAACTTCCACTGGCAGGCTTCTAAAACAGAGGCGACGTGTTCTAAGTCTTCTTCATTTTCAATGGCGCAAGGTCCAGCAATGAAAATTTTTTCGCTTCCCCAAGAAAAACTGGGAATAATTTTAGAAACTTGAAGTGAATTCATGGAAGATAATCTAGTGGATTGTGCGCTTCTTTGTGTCTTCGAATTTCAAAGTGTAAATGCGGGCCTGTTGAACGCCCCGTGGATCCCACAGTGCCAATAATTTGTCCGCGCCTCACAGATTCTCCTTTTTTAGCGATAAGTTTCGAAGCATGCGCATAAACGGTTGAATAATTTTCTCCATGATAAATAATGAGTAACTTTCCATACCCTTGCTCTTGCCCGCTATAGATCACTCGCCCAGCGGCAGCAGATTTTATGGATGTACCAAAGGAGGAAGAAATGTCAATCCCGTTATGAAATGTCCCCCATCGCCTTCCAAATTTAGTAGAAAGAGTGCCCTGAACAGGCCAAATAAAACGATTCGAAGGCATCGTATAGGCTGCTTTTCTGTAATAGGCAGGCTCACGATTTGAAAGTTTTAAAACAGGCATTTGGGCAGGCAGCAAACGATCAATATTTTCTAGACCATTAAGTTCGGCCAACTTTTTTTGGTTAAGATGGTAGCGGTGGGCAATGCCGGCCAATGTTTCCCCTTTTTTCACTGTATGCTGATCTTGAATGGGTAAATAGGCACAGCCGCTCACAAAGACTAACCATGCAACGTTCCACCAAAACTTCATCTTACTCTCCCTATCGGAAAAGTTCAGAAAAAGTTGAATTTGGCCAGATTAAAAATAAATTAAAAAATTATATGGAGGATTCTACAAATTCTCATACACATCTTTGCGATGTCGAATACGCACAACGAGTAATGAGAGAGAAGATTCAATTTTATAAATAAGCCGATAGTTTCCAATTCGAATTCGAAAGAGATCCTCTCCCCCTTTTAATTTTCGTATTTTTAAAACTTCGGAATAAGGATCGATACGAAGCATGTCCATAACATGAAGTACTTTTTCTTGAACGTCTTTAGGAAGTTTTTGAAATTCTTTAACTGCGGAGCTAAAAAAATGAACTTGGTATTTCATTTAGCGATTTTTTAAAAGCTCTTCCAGAGAGATTCTTTTCTCATGACGTCTTTTTTCATACACAGCCAGATCATCTTCGTCTTCCAAGCGCTCCAATATAGCTTCTTGGATGAAGTGATTTATTTTAAGCCCTCGTTTTCGACAAAATTGGATTAGGGCTCCTTTCAGCTGAGGGATGCTCCGGATACGGGATTTGATATTTCACTAAAAATTGACGAAAAAACAAAAAAATTGCAAGTACAAACAGCGGGGAT
>JACPST010000064.1 GCA_016193165.1 Deltaproteobacteria bacterium | reverse complement strand
TTATACACCGTGAATCGTTCTGAATCACTCCTGTTGTTTTTTATGCTGGGTAGTCTTTTGTTTTATGTCGCTTGGCGCGCGAAACGCGCAATCGATCTCAACAAAAAAGGATTGCTGCTGGGATCCTATATTTCATTTTTTTGCGCCTGTCTGTGCAAAGAATCGGCAATCATTTTTCCTTTTATTATATTTGGCTATGATTTTATCTTTCACAATCAAAGAGCGCCTCAAAGGCAGCATATAGGCTATGTATTGCTCGCGCTTGTGATCCCAATTTTGTTTCTCATTGTCAGCCACAATCCACATGAGGGGACATGGGGGATGGATACGCTTGCATGGCTTCCCTTTGTGTGGACACAGTTTAAGGTGATTGTATTTTATATGGGGCTATTTATTTATCCACTCAACTTAAATTTAGATCATGATTTCGCGCTGACAACACATTTTTTTGAATGGCAGACATTATTTTCATCGGTGTTTATTTTAGGGCTTTTGTGTTTAATCTGGGGGGTAAGAAAAAAAGAAAAGATACTTTGCTTTGGTTTATTTTGGTTTTTTTTGGCTTTAAGCATACGTAATTCTATAATTCCTAATGTCGATTTTGTAGCAGACAGAGCCCTGTATGTCGCTTCCATAGGACTCTTGATTGGATTAGGGTGGTTTATTCAAAAAATATCTTTAAAACCTGTTTTCGTTTTGTCGGCTTTAACATTTTACATTGTTTATCTTGGTATTTTAACTACCCAACGCGCCCAGATGTATCAAGAGGATATTCAAATCTGGAAAGACAGCGTCCAAAAATCACCTTTCAAACCTCGCCCCAGAAGTCATTTGGCTTTTGCTTATGAAAAAGCGGGGTACGTTGAAAAAGCCAAAGAAGAGTATGAATTTTTGGCGCGAGCTTATCCACCTTATGCCAACGCAAAAATAAATTTATCACGATTTTACTTTAAAGAAGGAAAAGTCAATGAAGCTATTGTATTATGTTTGGATGCCATCAAACTTAATCCCAGCGATAGTTCAGCATACCATAATTTGGCATTTTATTATTTAAATCAACGAAAATTTCAAAAAGCTTGGGATATCACCTTGTCTTGGATTAAAATCGCACCAGAGGACGCGTTTATTTATTTTGTTCGAGGGATGATTCATGTCGCGCATAAACGATGTGAAGCGGCTATTGAAGACTTTAAAAAAGCGCTGGTTTACAATCCTTCTCATCAACCCTCCCGCTTTTATTTACGCCAATGCTTAAGCCAGCTCAGACCTGCTGAAGTTAAATAATTAACAATCAATTTAAATAGGGACTGTCCCTATTTATTTTAGAGCTTCTCGCATGATTTTTTCTGCTAACCGACTTTGCTGAATGGCAGTTCCTTGAAGCATAAGCTCAATGGGAGAAAGACTTACACGAGAAACTTCTTTTTCTTCAAAAACTTTTTGAAGTTGGGGATGCGCTTCATAAAAAGAATCTAAAAATAGGCTTAAAGGACTCTCTTGCCCCCTTTGAAAGGAAGCTTCGTCAAAAGGCACATTGGCTAAAAATTGAGGCGCTGTGGTTTCAAGCTGTTTGAGTTCACTTTCTAAAAGCTTTTGAGTCGCTTGGCATGTTTTTAAAAATTCAAACTTTTGATCGACGGATAGTGTTTCATTCTGAGTATCAAATGTTTCCCTAAACTCTATCACGCGAACCGCCAAATCTAAAATAGACAGTGTTTGAATCAGCTCAAAAAGTAAAGAAGGATCTAATTTTTGGAAACGAAAATGATACTTATAGCCATCATAAAGCATGACCAACAAAACACCTAGAGCAATGGCTCGTCCCATGCGGGGAAGCCCCGGTTTTCCAAGCCATCTTTCGACTTGCATCGGAGAAGGCCTAAAAGAAAGAAGTCCTTTTAAAAAACTTCCTCTTGAAGTTGCTTTTGCGGCCACTTCCCCTATGCGTACGGGCAAATGAACCCCGCCTGCAGCCCCTCCCCTCACCACAACCTCTGTTGCTTCGCTGATCACAACAGACGCGGGCTGTCCTGCGTGCATTTTTTGAATAAAATTAGAAAGCCTTTCAAAAGGTTTTGTTTTCTTACCTACGGCATTTAAAACTTCTAGCGTTGCCAATACATAAAATCCATCAGAGCCTCCTTGAATGGCGGACTTCCACACCCGATGGTTCTCTCTTTCTTCGAGTTCTGGTTGAACAACTTTGATTAACTCATCGACGAGAATTTGAATGGGCTCACGATTTTTTTCTTCTTCCAAATATCGCCTCATCAGTTGCAACAAAAATATATTATAGGCTTCATTTCCAATATCGACCACTGCTTGAGAGAGCGCTTGCGCCCGACGAGAAAGCATCATTTGCTTTTCTAAAGAAGGCCCAGCCTCTTCTTCTTCTGTCGCAGAGGGCGGCTCAGGAGCCTCAGCGGGTTTTGTCCACTCTTCAAAGAACTGAATATACTCTTCTATAGACTCATTCAAAGCTTCTTCAGAAAAATCAGCACCCGAGAACGCTAAGGAGACTTTTTCTTGCCCCAAAGAAAATAAGATTAAAACAACAAAGAATATTTTTTTCATGGTTTTCCTCTAAAAGGTGGCCACCCCTTTCTCGCCACATACGGAGACACTCTTTTAAAGCTAATGAGCTCAATTTCATGCCCCTCAGCATCCTTTATCATTTGAATGTTGCGCTCTAAAACAGGATCTAAAATAGAAGCTTCTCCGTCTCCATATTGTGCAGCCTCATCCACCCAAATCCGCATTGTGGTGTCAGACACCGTGGTGCCAGACATATTTCTCACAAAAATAAGTCTTCGTTGTAAGTCTGCCGTCGGAGCTTTGGGATTGAGTCCCATAAAAGGAATTCTTACTTCTCTTAAAAGCTCTTGCGCTGCACGAATGGCGTTATCTAGAGCTTCTTGAGAAATCAGTTTTTCTTGATGAAGCAGTTTTATTCTTTCCAAAGAACTTAAAATGGCTACAGGATCCCATTGTCCTTCTTCCAAGCGAAGTGCTTCAAATTCTTCTTGAAAATGTCTATTTTTTCTCTGCATGGATTTTTCAGCTCTTTGAATAATCCTTAATAGTTTTTGCTCTGCCCCTTCAACTTGGGCAGTGAGCCATTCTTGAAGTTTTTTGTTTGAAGGACGCTCTTGTTTAATGCGCTCACAGGTTGCCTTAGACATTTGTCGAATATCAAATTCATTCCAACTAAATCGCCCTTCGCTAAACCCTACTCTCTCGAAAAGTCTTTCATAATAACGATCTCGCGCCGCACCCATCATGCCCTTTGCCGACCGCGCTAAGACAGGAATCCCAACTAAAAATGCCACCTCAAATGCCCGTTGCATCTTCCACTGAGACCACACTATCTCTCTTTCTTCTTGAGCTCGCGTCACAGTTAAAAGATCTGCAAAGGAATCGTCGGCCGCAGAAGTTTCCAAATAGTCGCGTAAAATCTCAATATCCTCTTCTTTGTCTTCAATGCGTTCGTATTGCCAAACAGCATCCACACCCACCATCGAAAAAGACGTGATTAAAAAATAAGAAAGATAAGGGCCGATAGCGGCATCTATCGCTCTCATCAAAGGGTGGGTCCGGACCCCGGGGACAAATTTGGCCACCCAGTGAAGAAGCAAAAACGTAAATCCTGGATACGTTGTTCGGTGAAAAAGTTCATCCCAGCTCATCTCAGCAAAATTAGGAGAAAGGACTTTCTTCTTCAGCTTCTCATGATACCCTTTAAAAGCAGGATATTGAGAAATCATCACATGAAGAAGGGGCGATTTGACAACAATGGTTTGAATCTCTTCAATGGATTTTGCTTGTACTACCGTATTGATTTTTTCTACCGTTTCTTCTTCAATTTTTGTTAATGCCTCGTCAATCCATGCGCTGGCCAATGCTAAATCACTAGATCTCTCTGGGTTGAGATGTGCTAATCTTTCATAAAGAGGTGTCTCTTCAAGCCCTCCCACCATAGTAAGAATATAATGCTCTCCCATCATTCTTACTTTTGCCATTTCTCGATAAGATTCTTTTTGCGCATCTGTCAGCAAAGCCGAAGGATCTCCAAAAAACCACTCGCCCACCTTCAAAAATTCCTTGAGTTCTTTTTCTAATTTTTCATACACTTTGGCCTGAACAATCTGAGACAAGGATTGACCTTGGGGTTTAGGAGTATTTTGAATACTTTCTTTAAGCTCCGCCAAAAGGGCTTGATATGTTTTCTTTGCTTCTTCAAAACTAGACTGTTGCACCACAGCCATTTTTCTTTGAAGTGTGGCCGGCTCAATCCCCATTATTAAAAAATCTTTTTCTAAGGCTAAATCTAACGTAATCAAATCTAAGGGGAGCTCCTCTTTGGGCAAAGTCATTTGATTTTGAAGTTTTTTGGAAAGCTCTATGAGGGATAAAACATATTGAAGCCGAAAAGCTTCTTGTTGCGCTTCACTTTGTTCTGAAGCCTCTGCCCATATTTTAAAAGGCTCGGCAGGTAAAAGAGCCTCATAGTCACCCAGACGCTCTTGAAGGAGATCAAGTGTGGCGGTTTTGGTTTCCTCTGTCCAATCTTTGGACTCTGGCATCATGGCCAAAACCACAGAAAATCTGGCTTGTGTATACCACTTTCGAAGGAGCGCGCTTTTTTCTTCTAGACTCAAATGTCCTATAGGTAAGGGATAGGCGCGAGCCATCATTGCAAAGGCTTCTTTCACATCCACAGGCTCACTCTTTTGAAATCCCTCTTTATAAATTTTAAAATACTCTTCATGAAATTCTGGAGCCAAAAGAAGAGAGATCAGTTTTTGAATCCAAGGATCGTCCGCAAAAAAGATGGAGATTTCTGGCACATTTTGAATCAAAAGCTCTCGACCCTCTTTTTCTCGAATTATTTCTTTTTTGAGCTTTAGATTTTTTTTAATTTCACCAAAACTGCTTAAAAAAGTGTCTGGCACCAAGGTGTCTGACACCAAAGTGTTCGACACAACCTCTCGTTTTTTCCCTCTCATAAACACCTGAGTTTTATCCAAAGATTCTAAAAGCCACCCCACCATGAGAGATTGCACCAATGAAAAGTAAGATTGAGGAGTCACTTCATTTGAAAGCGCCATTTGGCGCATGGCTTGAATGTGAAGGAAACTTAGCTCAAGAGGCACTACGGTTGATAGTTCCATGTTTTTTAAGGTCTTAAGCTCTACACCCAAAATCACAGGGGACTCTAAAGCCGTCACTAAATTTAAGGGAGAATCCCCAGAAAGCTCATGGAGGGTTTGAACAGTTATAGGAAAAGAAAACTTCTTTCGCCATGTTTCATCGACAGGAAAAGTTTTTTCTCCTCCTAAAACACGAACCTGAACAAGAAAGGAGCATTGCGTAAAATAAAAGGCAATAATTTTTGCTTTTTGTTCCGCAGAAAACGCGCCATTGACCACAGAGAAAAGTTCATCTTTCCACGCACCCAAACGAGCTTCTGTATTTTCCAACTCGCGTTTAAATTCCTGAGGAGAAAGCGCTTGAACACCTAAGGTATTGGGATTTTTTGTTTTAAGAAGAAGGCTATGCAGGCTGTCTCGGATCTGC
>JACPST010000110.1 GCA_016193165.1 Deltaproteobacteria bacterium | reverse complement strand
GGACTGTTTTTGTGGTATAAGAAGTATTTTTTAAGGGGGAGTCTTTGGTTTTTCAAAAATGGCTTTCAATTCTTTTGACAGGGACAATTCTAACCGCTCCGTTTCATTCTGCTTTTTCACAAGAATCGAATGATCCTGCGATCTTAAAAGTTCCACAAGAAAGCCGGGCTATTTTACGGAAATTTAATCAACTCAAAGAAGATGTCCAAAATCTTTTTAAAGCCGGTGAGCAAGAAAAAGCGACAGAAGCTTTTTGTGCTCTTAAAAATTTCACAGAAAAAGTTTTAAATACTCCACTCTTAAATTGGGATAGCGTCAGTTTAGAGTTCACTATTTCTCAATTAGAGGATGCGCTGATTAAAGATGTTCAAGGTTTTGAGCCTATCGCCAATGAAGAGCGCATTTTTTGGGATCGTGCTCTGGCTGACTCAGAAAGTCCAACGCTTATTGAAAAAGAGAAAATATTTTTGGGTTTTGAAGAAATTCGAAAAGAATTTGATAAAATGAGAATGGTATTTCATTGGAATGCGACTCCTCCTTCTTATTTAAAATTAAAGGAGCAGGGCAAAAAAGATTTTGAACGTTTTGTTTCTCAACCTCGGTATCATATAAGGCAAATAGATTCTGATCAGGATTTTGAAATCGTTCCAAAGCTGAGTGATTTACAAGCTTTAGAATTAGAGGTTTTAGCGCAAGATCGCAGTGAAAGCGGGTGGAACTTTGCATCCCCAAAGACATCGGATGTCTTTTCTTCCTTTGTCCTGCCAAAATCAGTATCAAACACTTCATCCTTTAACCCTTCCTCATCTTTTGGCTGAACGAGAAAAGGTGGCCTCCCGAGCTCTTTTTGAAGCCCAGTTTTATACGATGTTAAGAACAGATGAGGAGCTCGGTATTCCTGTATTGATTTCTGAAACAATGGTTCGAAAACTGATCGAGATTGTTCCAGATTGGAAACAAGAACAAGGGTGGCTTTCGGCCGAAGATCAGCAAGCGCAAGTTCAGCAAATGATTCGTGTGATGCGGGGGGTAGAAAATCAGCTGACCACGTATGCCATCAGTTGGTATCTTCAAAGTCAAAATGAAATTCCATTTGAATGGAAAGGAACACAAGAAGAACTTGAGCTTAAAATGGCAAGCCAACTGGTGGCTACAAAAAAGATGTTACTGCTTACGATTGTTGAACGTATGCTTTGGGATTCAAAAGCAGATGTCAGCTCAGAAGTTAAACGTCAGATTGTCTCTCTTGTGGAAGAAGCCTCTCAGGGTGTGTCCAAAGATGAAGGATTAAAAGCAACCAGTCATCGTATCTGTCAGGCCAATCCAAAAATGTTGGTTGAAGATCAGCTCAGAGACTATTTGGAATTGACTCAAAAAATAATCGCCCAAGATCAAAAAATTTCTCAGTTAAAAGGAGGCTCCGTTTTTCCTCCAGTGGAAGATACCCCTGAGAATTTTAAAATCGCCTCTTTGATTTTTTCATCTCAGCTCACCGATGCCATTTCAAAAGAATCTTTTGATGAAATAGAAAAAGTTCTTTTTGAAGAAGGCAGTACCTATGAGGCGGCGTTTGATCGATATCAAAAGTGGCTTATGTCTTTTGAGGGAGACAAAAAAATTAAGGAAGATATGAAAAAAATAGCTTCCGTGTTTAGGCTCACGCGCACTTGGCATTTATCTGAAGTGTTTAAAGATCATGGGCAAAGAGTTTTATTTGAAGAGGCGCTCCGTGGACTCTTAGTCATAGAAGAGCCTTTGTTGGAAACAGAGATAGAGTACGAGGGGCATGCAAGGCCTCTCTATCTGCATTTTGGAGAGGCAGTACAGCAAAAAAAGTCTGACGCTGTGTTTGTAGAACTTGTCCAGAGAGCGCTTTGGAATAAAAAACAGCTTGTGGAATATGAAGTGGATCGTTTTTGTAAACTGGATTCTGCGTCAACGCAAGGTCTTGAGTTTCTCTTAGCCAATACAAGCTTTCGAAGAATGGCGCTTTCTAAATTTCCGGGGTTTGACGGGATCAATGAGAAAGTGATGGACCATCTCCATGAGGAACTTTCTGAAGGAAAGTTTGAACAAGCCATCGGCTATGGTTTTTTAACCGTCATTGGACTTTCTTTTGTTTCTGGGCCGCTGAGTCGACTTCCCTGGTGGTTGGGAGGCCGCTGGATTCCAAAGATTCCATATTCTCTTTTAAAAAGTGGACATGTTTTTATACTTTTGGGACGAAGAGCAGGTCATGAATTCTTTAGAAAACTGGAGTGAGTTTCATATTCAAGGAAGGGAAGGAGCTGTTACAGTATTAGATCTTTTAAATGAAGAAGCTCTCTCTAAAGAGTCTGCAAATGGAGCGAGGCATCATCCGGATCTTTTAAAAAATAAGCTGGATCTTCGGATGGCTCAGGTTAGTTTTTTGCTTTTTGCGCCTGTTCAATATGCTTTTGTTCGAGGGATGGTGTCTCAAAGCTATCGTTTTTATAGTCAAAAACTTTCTTTTACCCGGCGTATTGGAATTTCCGCAGCATTGAAAAAGCTTTATATTCCTACGCGCTTTTGGACATTTAAACCGGGTAATGAACTTTTGGCACTGCCTCCTGAAGCTTTAAGGCAAGCCTATTTAGATGCTTTGGATCGGTCCGTTTCTGTGAAAAAATTAACTTCTTATATAGAACAGTGGACAAAGCTTTTGACACGTGAATTGGGAGAGCATGAAGCAAGGTGGGGTGTCGGGGCCACATGGAAGGAAACAGCAAAAATGATTGAAGCCAATGTCGCTAAAGCATGGGTTCCAAGACATGCGACGAATACTTTTTATTTTACAACCCGCGAAGCGTTGTCTCAGAAACTTATTTCAGAACGCCAAATGCTTCTCATTCGTACAAGGCTCAATCAAGAAGCTTTGTACGGCCTTCAAAACCAAGGAGCTAAAAAAGTGAGTGAGCTTGCTTTAAAACAGCGTTTTGTCCCAGCGATAGAAGAATTAGAAATGTATTTTGATCAAAATTTAGCTCGTTTTTATCCTCAAGATGAATTGACGTGGCTCATGACCCATGTAGATACGTCTCGTTTTGTTGGGCTTTGGTTTGGAGGTTGGGTGGGGAAACAAGGTTCTTTAGGTCATGCCATTGATAAACTTGCGGCCTATCAATATTTGTCTTCTCAAAGATTACCGCTTTTGTTGTCTGTCCTGAGATAAAAATGTTTTTAAATTCTTTTTAATTTTTTCT
>JACPST010000021.1:7300-12782 GCA_016193165.1 Deltaproteobacteria bacterium | reverse complement strand
TGATCAATATTCCTGAAGTAAAATATTTAGTCGAGTTTATTGAAAACTCAAAACAAGGTGTTTTGGGACGAGCAAGGGAAAGTTATGTCCAAGAAACTCAACATAGCCGTGATCGGTGCGGGGTATCTCGGGAACTTCCACTCTGAAAAGTACTCCCAACATTCATCCGTTCAATTAGTCAGTGTGGTAGACGTTCAAGAAGAGCGCGCTAAAGAAATTGCGGCAAAATATAATACCTCTTCTACGACAGATTACAAAACTCTTTTAGGGGATAAAAGAGTAGATGCAGTAAGTATTGCAACACCAACGGATACTCACTATGAGATTGCCCGATCCTGCTTAGAGGCGGGCATCGATGTGCTGATTGAAAAACCCATTGCGCATAAAATATGGCAAGCCGAGGAACTTGTAAGATTAGCTCAAGCTAAAGGTAGAATTTTGCAGGTCGGACACTTGGAGCGGTTTAATTCCGCGATTCAAAAATTATCTGCCATTCTAACCAAGCCCTTATTTATTGAATGTCACAGACTTCATTCCTTTGTTCAAAGAGGAACAGAAGTAGATGTGGTTTTAGATCTCATGATCCATGATTTAGATATTATTTTAAGTATGGTGCGTTCTGACGTTTCTAAAATCGATGCGGTGGGAGTGGCTGTTCTTTCATCTCTTATAGATATCGCCAATGTTCGTCTTCAATTTAAAAGCGATTGTGTAGCAAACATTACGGCCAGTCGTGTTTCTTTAAAATCAATGCGAAAAATTAGGATTTTTCAACCTGATTGCTATGTTTCTGTTGATTTTCAAAAAGCAACGATTGAAATTTATAAAAAAACGTTCACAGAGGGGGACTCTGCTCCTGAACTCAGCGCCGAAACTCTTTCTTTAGAAAGAAAGGATGCTTTGAGAGAAGAAATTGATGCTTTTATTGACTCCGTTAAATTTCGGACAAAGCCTTTGGTTTCTGGTTTAGAAGCTTTAGATGCTTTAAAATTGGCACAGCAGATTGTGAGTCATATCCAGCAAAAAACTTCTAAATCTATTTCTCATTTTTCCCCTCAGCCCTCTTCTGTGTTTCATGGTTGAGGCGCGGCCTAAATCAATTTTAATTGTAGCCGGAGAAGCTTCAGGAGATCTTCATGGCGCGGCTCTGATTCAAGAAATCTTAGGGCGCGATTCTTCTATCCATATTTGGGGAATAGGGGGGCATGCCATGAAAACTGCCGGTGTGGAACTTGTGGCCCATTCTTCGGACTTGGCAGTAACTGGACTTTTAGAAGTTTTTTTTAAGCTCAGAAAAATTTTATCTCTTTTTTCTTTGCTTCTCAAAAGAGGTGTGCTCGAAAAACCAAGTCTTGCCATCCTCATTGATTATCCGGACTTTAATCTTCGATTGGCTCAAAAACTTCGTCGAAAAGGTGTGCCTGTGCTTTATTATATTAGTCCTCAAGTATGGGCCTGGAGAAAAAGACGAGTTCACTTTATTCGAAAATGGGTTACAAAAATGCTTGTTGTATTCCCATTCGAGGTTTCTTTCTATCGCGGTTATGGGGTGGAAGTGGATTTTGTAGGACACCCTCTCTTGGATCACGCGCATCCCACCTTGGAAAAAGATGAGGCTCAAAGCTATTTTGAATTAGATCCTCAGAAAAAAACGATGGGTCTCTTACCAGGATCTCGGAAAAATGAAGTTCATTATTTATTAGGGCCTATGATTGAGGCTGCTTTGAAAATTCACAAAGAAAATCCCCAAACACAGTTTTTATTGCCGATAGCTCCCACATTATCTTTAGATGAAATCCATCAGTTTTTGAAAGGAGTGCCTTTCCCTATCCGTTGTGTGCAAGAGAAATTTTATGATGTCTTGAGCGTTTGTGATGTGGTGGTGTGTTGTTCTGGGACCGCCACTTTAGAAACGGCACTTTTTGGAAAGCCCATGGTGATCCTCTATAAGTTTAATTGGATGTCGCATTTTTTAGGTCGATTATTAATTCGAAAGATCCAATTTTTTGGAATGCCCAATATTATTTTAGGTAAGAAAGTGGTCCCAGAACTTTTACAGTCGCAAGTGACAGGTGAAAATATCGCCAAAGAAGTTTTGGCTTTCTTGCGTTCACCGGAGCTGCTCCAGAAAACTTCTGCGGAGTTACTGCAAGTACGTGAAAAATTAGGAACACAAGGGGCTACCCAAAGAGCAGCGGATCATGTTTTTGAATTACTAAATAAAGGAGATATTTTTAATCCACTGAAGACCATCGCGCAGGGCGAGCGGGCATGGTTCCGCGTCAGCGGAGAGCGAGCCCGAGCGTTGAGCGCAAATGCCTCGCAGGGGCATTTGATAGCGTGTCTGAAGGGGATTAAAAATATCTCCTTGCTTTATGTATTACATAAAATATTTTCACCCCTCTTATGGATTGTTTCTCTCATATATCGTGTTGGTATTGAATGTCGGAAGTTTTTATATCGTATAGGTGTTTTTAAAAGTGGAAGTGTGCCGGCGAAAGTCATTTCTATTGGAAATATTGCCATTGGAGGGACGGGAAAAACGCCTTTGACGATGCATGTGGCTCAAGAATTGACGAATCAAGGGAAAAAAGTTGCTATTTTAAGTCGTGGATATAAGCGAAAGAGTAAAGCAAAATGGGAATGTGTCTCTGATGGATCGGGTCCAATGCTTTCCCATCGTGATGTAGGAGATGAGCCGTGGCTCATGGCTTCGAAGTTGCCCCATATTCCTATTTATGTAGGAGGGAATCGCTATCGCCTCGCCCAAGAAGTCATGCGCCAACGTCCCATCGATATTTTTTTGTTGGATGATGGTTTTCAACATTGGAAACTAAAAAGAAATGCAGACGTGGTAACCATTGATGTAACCCGATTCCAAAAAAATAAGGCGCTTTTGCCTTTGGGTTTTTTTCGTGAGCCTTTGAGTGGTTTAAAACGAGCCCAGTGTTTTGTTTTAGTTCGCACAGATCATTTGAACTCATTTGAAAAAGAAGAAATTTTAGAAGCGTTATATCGAGTTCATCCCCCTGCCCTTGTGGTGGAAGCAAATTATCAGCCGCGGTGTTTACAACATATTGTTTCAAAACAGAACTATTCATTGCATGAGCTTTCAGGAAAGAAAATATTTGCATTTGCTGGGATAGGAAATCCCTCTTCCTTTAAAAGGGTACTCAAAGATTTAAACGCGGATCTTGTGATGTTTAAATCTTACTTAGATCATTGGCAATATTCGGCGAGGGATGTTCGTCAGATACTGCAGTGCTTTCATACTGTAAAGACAGAGCTCTGTATCACTACAGAGAAAGATGGGGTGCGCTTATCGGATTCTCATTTATTAAAAACTTTCGGAGATATTCCCTTGTATGCTTTAAGTGTTGATCTTAAAATTACGAATGGCGAAGTGCCTTTTCGGCGCTTTTTACAAACGATATGAAAATAGCTCTGATTTCTTTTCTTTTTGATGGATTAAGTTTATTTTTGAATTGTGTTCCACAAGTTTTTCTAAAGTTTTTTGGGCGACGTATGGCATTTTTTTGGTATTGGTGTTTACCCATCCGAGTCTCTCTTATTTTGGATAATTTACGAAAGGCCTATCCTGAAAAATCTGAAAAAGAAATTAAGGAACTTGCCCAAAAAAACTTATGTCATTATATCTTTTTATGCTTAGAATTTATCCAATTAAGAACCCTCTCTCTGGAAGAATTTAAAAATAAAATTATTGTTGAAAATCGTGAAATTGTTTATGAAGCTCTCAAAGAAAACAGGGGTATTGCAGCCTTAACTGTGCATTTGGGAAATTTTGAGTGGTTAGCTGCTGCGGCTCCACTGCATCATCTCCCCCTTCATATTATTGTTCGTCCTCTGAAGAGTGTTGTTTTTGAGCATCTCATTTCCAGACAACGAAAAAAAGTAGGTTTGGGGCTTATTGAACCTAAGAATTCTATGCCCCATATTTTAAGTTTATTGTCTCAAAATAAGATTGTTGGATTTATTTTTGACCAGCATCGCAGTCCTCCAGGGGGTATATATGTGGATTTCTTTGGTCGACCTGCTGCCACGACCAAAGGATTAGCAGCGCTTGTGGAGCGTTCCAATACTATTGTATTGCCCGTATATAGTTATCGGACAGATTTAGGTCAGATGGTGCTTAAAATAGCTTCTCCACTCCCCTATAAAAGAGTTGGCACGCATGAAGAAAATATATACACTAATACTCAAGTCTATTCCCATGCAATTGAGCAAATGGTGCGCCAACATCCGGAGCAGTGGTTTTGGATCCATCGTCGATGGAAAGGCCGTCCTGAAGCGTCTTTTTCCCATTAGACTTTTACTTCTTTTTCTTTCGTTTCTATTTTTCTGGACATCCTGCGGCGGATTTCAAGATGTTGAAAAAATAGAAAAGATTAAGCCTCCGCCAGATATAGAAGAATATTTACCTATTGAAAAGTCTCCGCGGCCAGCCGCTTCTAAGAAGTATAAAAAAAAGAAACCCCTAAAGTCTCAAACCGTTCATATTTTTGAAACCAAAGAGGCGCGGCAAAGAATTCGCGACTATGCCCAGATTAAAACATTTAGGGAAGATGAAAAAGTGACATATGCTTTTTCTTGGTTTTCTATTAAAGCAGGGATCGTGACCTTAGAAGTACGTCCTTTTGTATATGTAGGAGACAGAAAGGCCTATCATTTTGTAGGGACAGTCAAAAGTTCGGCGGCGATGGATCTTGTTCACAGTATTGATGATTGGATAGAAAGCTATGTAGATATTGAGACATTTTATCCCTTTAAATCCGCCCTTCACGGGATAGAAACAGATCGCCTGCGGGAAGGTCTAGTGTTTTTTGATTACAAAAACAAAAAAATTGAGTATTGGATGAAACGAGTTCATTTAAAAAAAGGGGAAAAAGAAAAGCGTTTGACGGATGTCTTGGTGCCGGGAGTATTAGATATGTTTTCCTCAGCTTTTTTTCTAAGAGCCCAAAAATTAGAAGTAGGGAAAACCTACCATACGGATATTTATAATGAAGGCAAGCGTATTACCGTAGATGCGGAAGTCTTAAGAAAAGAAAAATTAGAGACAGGCCTTGGCACATTTGACACACTGGTGATTCGGCCGATTACAAGATTTGAGGGTATTTTACAAACCTCAGGAGATTCCACGATTTGGTTAACAGATGATGAGCGTCACCTTGTTTTACAGGTTGAAACCAAGATCAAAATAGGATATCTCATGGGCAAAGTTATAAAGATAGAAGATCCTGAGTATCAACTTCCAACTCAAGGGTCGCCGACCCAACCATGATGATTTTTTGGTATAACATATTTTTAAGTTTAGGCTTCCTTTTGGGCGCGCCTTATTTTTTATTTCAAGTGGTCTGCCATAAGCGGTATCGTTTAGGATTGGCAGAGCGATTGGGCTTTATTCCAAAGGAAAAAAGAGACAAGATTCGACTTGGAAAAACGATTTGGTTTCATGCTGTCT